>JARYMF010000010.1 GCA_029907255.1 Armatimonadota bacterium | reverse complement strand
ACCATTGCGCTGTATAGGTCGCTGCATGCGGCTGCGCGTATCCCGGGAACCTTGTTCGCAACTATGCACATACCTATACCCGATCCACACACAAGTATACCCCGGTCGAACTCACCTTTTGCGACAGCCTCTGCAACCTGCAAGCCGATATCGGGGTAATCCACGCGGTCAGCGCTGTATGTGCCAAAGTCTTTAAACTCTAGGTGTTGTTCGGTAAGGAAGCGAACTAATTCCTCTTTTAGCCAATATCCTGCGTGGTCAGAGCCAATTGCAATTCTCATAACAAGGGATTATATCACGTGGCAAACAAGCTTGTAAAGCTAGGCAGTCTCCGAGTGTTTAGAGGAAAACATGCGCCTGTTGATGAATATTTCTTTGCATTTTTAGGATTGCGCTGGGGGGTTGTGATAGGGAACCAATGAGATACGCAGTCGGGTTTCTGGTTGCAATTGTCTTTTCTTATCAACATTTGTTCGGTGCAGAGATTGGGGCACGAAGTGTGCCTCTAATAACAATCCCTTTTGTTGAGAAAGGTCCAGAGCTTAAAGGATTACTTTCTGATCCTCTTTGGCAAAAAGGGGCAAAATTAACGGGCTTCAAGAGTATTAAAGATGGCAAGCCTGTTGCTTTCGATACTACAGCGTATATCCTTTATGACCCTGTAAATCTCTATATTGGAGTTCGATGCTCCGAACTTTACATTGATCAAATCTTCGCTGAGATTAAGGAACATGACGGCGAGGTGTGGCGAGATGATTGTGTCGAAATACTTCTCGACACAAATCATGGGCACCGGACAGCTTATCACATCGCTGTGAACTCCAAAGGCGTTGTTTCGGACGCTCGCCGAATATTTGACGACCGCGCGGACACCAAGTGGGAGAGCGAATGCGCAGTAAAAGCCGACTATGATAAGGGATTTTGGACGCTTGAGATAGCTATTCCCTTCAAGGCTTTGGGCGTGAAGCCAGTTGCAGGCTTAATGTGGGGGTTGAACATATGCCGTGAGCGTATGGTGAGCCCCCGCGAGTATAGCGCATGGGCTAACACTCCGGGCGGATTTGTGCGGCCCGACAATTTTGGTCATGTGGTGCTGGGCGGCGATAGCTCAGGGATTAGGTTGGTAACATGGGGCAATTTGGACACTGATAATCTTTACGGCGGTGAGAATGTTTTAAAATGCGAGATAACTAATCCCCACAGTCAAGCTGAGTCTGCATCGGCAACCCTTGTATCTAAAATTAACGGAAAGACTAGCATTCTAGCAAAAGGTAGCATAACCATTCCGCCTAGTGCAACAAAAGAGCTGTCGCTTGAATACACCCCAGCTGGCGATCCCAAGGAGATTTTTGAACTCAGGGTTGACTTGAATGGCAGCCTGGCAATGTTGGCGACACACCCATCAACAGCTATCCCGCCCGCCCCTAGGGTTTGGCAGATGGATGATGCACTTTTTGAGCCTCTACTTTCGAAGACTCCGCCGGGTGAACAGAAAAACGGTGCGATTTATTGGTTCCATAGCGGCAATGCGGCAGAGCTTCGTGCGTTTGCGAAGGAATTTGGTGTTCGATATTCTTTGGAAGAGGCTTACAAGGAGCTTGCTGATTATAAACTAATGCCTATTGTCCAGCCGCATGTTGTAGCAGCGGAACCTCTTAAAAGTATGGTAGCTAAGTATCATTTTAAGGTGCTAGTTGAGCCTGAATGGCGGGGAGCTGTAAGCAAAGGCGCCCAAGCTATTGGCGGTAAGCCCTATATATTCGACCCAAAGAGCAAAGATGCCTACCTTGAGACCCTTAAGTCGTCCATCGAGCAGGCGCGCGAATATATATGGGGCGTGTATTCGTGGGATGAAATGCATGAGCAAGCTTTGGGGCAACCTCTGGAGCTGAAACTACAGATGCCGGATTCGTCGCTTGTCAAAGAGATAGATGAAGAGGTCAAGAAAAAGTTTGGCTATGGAAAGTTTGGCTTGCCAGATACATCAAAGGAATCCGACCCCTTCTGTTGGATTGCCTACCGTAAATGGATAAATCACAAGTTGCTTGAGTGGCAAAAGGAGATATACGAAACAACTAAGAAACTTGCGCCCGAAATCCAAGTTGTGTCTTTCGACCCCGTTGCCGGGCATAAGCCATATGAACTCGACGCAATTGGCCCATTTGTGGATATAGTGACACACCAACTCTATCCCTCTGGAAACCCCAACCGCCAGGAGTTCGGTTTTGTAACTAAGTTGGTAGCTGACCTAACTGGTAAGCCGGTATGGCCCTGCACCCATGTTGAAAACTATGCTTACTCTACGACCGCAGAGGAGACTCGTGAATTAATGAGCCAGGTAATGCGTAATGGTGGCAAGGGATTTCACCTTTATATTCCTGATGTTCAGGGCGGGCGTGCACCAAGCGGAGATACTAAACTTTCAAAGTATGGATGTCCAGAGCGCTTCCGAGCAATAATGGAAATTGTGCGGATGGCTTCAGAAATGAACGAAGTGGCAGTTCCAAACGACCCAGACTGTGCCATCCTTTATTCAGAGGACCATTACCAGTCGTTTACTGCTCCAAGCTACATATTTCCCAACGAGCCTGAATATGCCTATACATTTCTCGGCCCAGTGGCAAGGACTTGGTTTAAGTTCATTAATGACAATATGGTTGCAGATGGCAGGGCGAACCTTAAGGCATGGAAAGCTGTCTTTATTCCAGGCGCGAAATATGAGCGACCGGAAGTGGTTAAGGCACTTGCAGACTACGTCAGAGATGGCGGTGTATTAGTGTGTGGTGATCCGGAGGCATTTACGTGGGCTCCAGATGGAAGCAGCCTGGCTGATTTGCGCAAAGAGTTGCTGGGCGTTGACGTTGGACCCAGTGTGGAGCAAACAGAGATTTTAATTACCGACGATACTTCGTACGCGCGGCTTAAAGGGCTAAAGCTTTCTGTGGGTGGCTCTGCATTCAAGCTGACCGTGGGCAATAACGTTAAGGTGGTGGCAACCTTTGCCGATGGAAGTCCGGCAATAATTGAGCACAGGTTTGGTAAAGGAAAGGTCATCTTTTTTGCATCAAACCCATTTGCTGAAAAGACAGTTGGGGACCAAGCTTGGAAGGACTTCTTCAAGGCGCTTGCTGAGAATTTGGGACTAAAAACCGGTAGGGACATCTGGCGCTTTAAGTTTCCAAATCTTAAAACAGTTTATCAGTCTGACCCTGAGGGCGTGTGTCTTACTGGTAACTATATAAGGTGGCAGCAAGAGCGACCGATTAATGTGAAAAATGCCGCAGTCAAAGGAACCTATTCGTACATGGTGCCGCCTGACGAAGTTGCCGATGAGGCAGGTGAAATACTAATTGAGTTTGGCAAAGGCAATCTAACTGATAGACGCCTAGCCCCAATCCTTACTAAGAAAGTTTTGCATCCAAGAAACTTTATCGTAACCTGGAGAAAAACTGACCAAACAGCGGTAACTTTTGATTTTGGAAAGCCGTTTTCGCTGAAGAGACTGCACCTTTGGTACTCAGACCAGCTGCCGGAAATGATCGTAGAAGGGAGTGAGGATGGCAAAAACTGGTCTACGTTAGCATCAAACCCAAAGCAGAACCCAACAGAGGACGTATTGGACGTGAGTTTGGACCTGCCCTCCGATACACCTTACCGCTTTGTACGTCTTTCATTTGGAAAGCGGGACCCCGGTGCAAAAATGACGCTGGTAGAGTGTGAAATATGGGCAAATCCAGAAAAAGACGGTTGAGGTCTATAATAATTAGCAAAGAATAATTAGTTATAGGCAATATAAAGCAGGAATTCTACTTCCAGTGCCTAAGAAGTCCTTGTTTGCTAAATCTGGATTCGTGGGTTTTAAAAAGCATGATATCGGGGCAGGTGGGCATGGAGGAGCGACAGGAGAAATTCAGCAGTAAAAAATCTAGCTCTGAGCGAGTCTATGTTGAATGTAACTTTGCGGCAATTAATCCGGCGTGCATATGGCATGCAGTTAAAAAAGCGTCTTGGCAAGCGCGCATTCCTTTGTTAATTTTTCTGATTAGGATACTTATCTGCAGAATCCTCAATAAGCAACTTTGGGTTCTTAAGTATACGGATGATAAGTTTTTATACAAAAAAGTAAACATCACCGAATTCACAAGTCTAATTCCTCGCCGTGCGAACGAAGTCTCAGGGGAATTAATGAAGCTGAGATTCAAGCACTTAGAGGATTACGTATCAGGAGCGAGTGCTGGGAGTACGGTCTGCCGCTTGTATTCAAACCCTTCGATTGGGACATATGCGATTTTAAGTGTATGCTGTTCCAAAGAGATGCGAGGTTATGTGGACCTTGAATACCGCAGTCTGTATAATAATGGTTGCCAAGTAGTTACCCTTGACGCTCCGCTTCCAGGTTGGCGGGAATATTCGCCTCTGCATATTCATGCCTACCCTGGATTTTCTGCAGAGCGCCTTCTGGAAAAACATTTAAAGCACAAGAATGATAAAGCTATTGAGGAGTGGAAACCGCTGCCGAATGCTAATACAAGCGAATATGTGGACTTTTTGGAGTCGACTTTTACAAACTTTATTGACTATCTAGAATCTAATGGATACGCTAGGCGCGTGCGCATGGAGTCTCATTGCAAACGATAGCGAGGAGGTAAGCTGATGCGAAAGATAAAGATTACGGCAGGAGCAGTTCAGGCGACGGCTGAGTTGAATGATTCGGCGACTGCAAATGCAATCTGGGACGCGTTGCCCATAAGAGCACGAGCAAATACCTGGGGCGATGAAATTTATTTCGGCATTCCGGTTCACGTTGGCGAGGAAAACGGCAAAGAAGTTGTGGACTTGGGTGATATAGCATACTGGCCGCCTGGAAGCGCTTTCTGTATATTTTTTGGCCCGACTCCGGCGAGCAGGGGTTCTGAGATACGTCCTGCCAGCGCTGTGAATGTCGTGGGCAAAATTGAAGGTGATCCGAAGGTCTTTAAATCGGTGCGCTCAGGCGAGCAAGTTGTTATAGAGAAAGTTGAGGAATAAGAGTATACGTTGACTGCATGCGGACACCCTTGCTAGAATGACTGCATAAATGAACGCTCAAAGCGTAGATTTGGCAGGTTGTCTGAGGTGCCGCGGACTAGGATAATTGCCGCAATAGTTGTGAGCTCTGTCCTATTTGTTTTGCTTCAAGGGTGTTTGCGTCAAACGCAAGATAATGGAACTGGTGGAAAAACTGTTATCACAGTTTGGCACCCTTGGGGTGGCACCCAAGCCGTCGCTTGCGAAGAGGTAATAAAGGCATTTGAAGCCGCGCATCCTAAAATTGACGTTCGTCCGCTTTTCACTGTCAATGACCTTTCAAACAACCAGAAGTTCTTTACGTCGGTAGCCGCAAAAAAACCTCCGGACGTAACGTTTGTTGACGGCCCGCAAGTCGCTGAGTGGGCTGAGCAAGGCGCGTTGACACCACTTGACGATTTTATTAAATCTGCGGGCATTAAACCAGACGACTATTTTAAGCCATGCTGGCTGCAGAATAAATACAAAGGCAGGATTTGGGCGCTAACATACTGTGCAGACCCAAATTTCGCCTTTGTTTGGAACAAAGCTCACTTTCGTGAAGTTGGACTCGACCCAGAAAAGCCTCCAGAAACCATCGAAGAGCTAGACCGCTATGTAGAGAAGCTGACGAAGTGGCGAGGGCATTCGAAGGGAAGAAAGCTTGTTCGCATAGGAATTATCCCCTGGTCGCAGTACGGCGCGGCAAATTCGATGTTTACATGGGGATGGGCATTTGGTGCGTCATTTTACGATCCCAAAACTCACACCATCACCGCCGATAACGAGAAGGCTGTAAAAGCCCTCGAGTGGATGTGTTCTTATGCCCGCAAGTATGATGTGAATAAGATCTCGAGCTTAGAGGCAGGTTTTGGTTCAGCCGAAATGAATCCATTTTATGTGGGGAAGTATTCTATGGCTTGCCTTCATATATCGGGTGTCGAGGAGATAAAGAAGTATGCGCCGAACCTTGACTATGGACTTGGATACATTCCCGCTCCGCCCGACGGCGAGAAGCACAGCTCTTGGGTAGGCGGTTGGTGCGTGGCGATTCCAAAAGGCTGTCGGCACCCTAAAGAAGCTTGGGAATTCATAAGGTGGACGTGTGCAGACCCTGAGGGCACAAGGATTGTAGGCGAGAAAACTGGACTATTCCCTGGTTATCGGAAGTCGCCTTATTTCGCAAAGGTTCGCGGTAAGCCCCAGTATGGCATGTTTCTCAAGATACTTGAGGAATGCCGCCATCAAAGGCCTGTTATGCCTGCGCAGGCATATTATATGGGTGCCTTGCAAAGAGCTGTGGACGCAGCAATATATGGGCGAAAGTCGCCCAAGCAGGCACTTCGTGATGCTCGAATTGAAACTCAGCGCGAGCTCGACCTCGTGATGGGTAAAGAAAAATAAACGGAGAAGGCAAATGATAGATCCGAAACTTCTAGAGATACTTGCATGCCCGGCGTGCGACGAACGTCCGCCAGTTGAGCTGAAGGATGACAAGTTGGTTTGCACAAAGTGCGGACGAAAATATCCAATAGAAAATGGCATTCCTGTAATGCTTGTCGAAAAAGCAACCTTTGAGGAGTAGAAAAATGTTAAAGTTTCATGTCATACATGGGCCGAATCTTAATCTTTTAGGAGTCCGTGAACCCGAAACTTACGGTTCGCTCACCTTGGAACAAATCAACGAGCAGATAAGGGCACACGCAAGAGAGATCGGCGTCCACGTTGAAATCAACCAGTACAACTCCGAGGGTGATATTGTGGAGGCGATCCAAAAATCGCTTGATTGGGCGGATGCAATCGTGATTAACCCGGGCGCCTATACCCACTACAGTATAGCAGTGCGCGATGCAATTGCGGCGGTGAAAATTCCAACCATTGAGGTACACCTCTCGAACATTCATGGTCGTGAGAAGTTTCGCCAGATATCCGTTACTGCGCCAGTATGCGTTGGGCAAATTTCCGGGTTTGGAGCAATGAGCTACATCTTGGCGCTTGATGCGGCAAAGTCGCTGGTTGAAAAAGGATAGATTGGTGGGTCGTTCATGTCTAAACGGTTGGAGCGGCTTAGAAATGAGCTGATGGCGGCCGGAGTTGATGCTTTCCTCGTCTCGCAAATTGAAAATGTCCGCTACCTAAGCGGATTCACCGGCTCATTTGCGTTCCTGGTTATTACTCTCCAGGATGCTTATTTTCTAACCGACGCCCGCTATATCGAGCAGGTATCTCAGGAGTGCCAGAGATATGTTATTGAGGAGTTCCAGGGGGGTTGGACCAAGAAAGCTTCCGAATTAATTAAAACTCTAGGGGTTCGCAAGGTTGGCTTTGAGTCGGCGCACCTTAGTTACGATGCATGGAACGCACTTAGGGAACAGCTGGAAAAAATCGAGCTTGTTGCATTAGATGACATTATCGGCAGACTTCGCACCGTAAAAGACGAGGCTGAGATTTTAGCGATTAGGGAGGCCGCGAGTATCGCCGACTTAGCTTTTGAACATATTAAAGGGCTTCTAAAGCCCGGCATGTCGGAGAAGGAAATTGCAATTGAGATAGACTTCTTCATTCGAAAAAATGGCGCCGAAAGGGAGGCATTCGAAACCCTGGTAGCTTCAGGACCTAGGTCCGCCCTCCCTCACGGCAAACCAACAGACAGGCTTGTTTCTGAAGGCGAACTATTGTTGCTCGATTTTGGCGCAAGATGGCAAGGCTATCATTCGGATATAACTCGCACCGTCGTCATTGGGCAAATGCATCCAAAGCAGATAGAGATTCATGAGATCGTTCTCGAAGCCCAGTCTAGGGCTATAAAAGCCATACGTCCAGGATTGCCGGGGGGAGATATTGACAAAATCGCAAGGGACTACATCACTGAAAAAGGATACGGTGAGTATTTCGGCCATGGCTTGGGACACGGAGTTGGGCTTGCTGTGCATGATGGTGTGGATGGAGGTAGAATTCTGGGCAGGGGAAGCAAAATCATACTAGAAGCCGGCATGGTTGTTACGGTTGAGCCTGGGATTTATATCCCCGGCTGGGGGGGAATTAGAATAGAAGATGATGTTTTGGTAACAAAGTCGGGTGCCGAAGTTCTTACCCATTCCTCACGAGACCTTAGTATTTTTGCAAAGTAGCTTTGATTACTTTTGCGGAAAGGAGCTTAGCATGTTTAAAGAAATTCTTGTGCCATTGGATGGTTCGGAATTGGCAGAGAAGGCAATCCCTTATGCGGTTGAATTGGCTAAAAAATTCGATTCGAGGATTACCTTGTTGAGCGTAATCGAGCCGGTTGCAATCTATTCACAGCCCGGCATTGTTGGACCGGTAGTGAATGTGGTTCTTGAGCCAGAAGCAGAAGCCCAGGAAGTCCATAAATACTTAGATAAAATATCAACAAACATTAAGGATGAGGGTATCAATGTCCGCAAAGTGGTGAGGCAGGGGGATGCCGCAGGGCAGATATGTGATTTTTCCAAGGAAGCGGGCATTGAGCTTATTGTAATGTCTACGCATGGGCGTTCTGGGTTTCAGCGTTGGGTTTATGGAAGTGTTGCCGATAAGGTCCTCCGAGGCGCAGAAGCACTTGTATTGCTTGTACGTGCAAGGCCAAAGGAGGCGGAGAAGTAAGAAAGAAAGCCTTTAAAATATGGAGATTAGCCACACAATCCTCAGTATAATCCTAATCTTAATTGCTGCCAAAGTTTTTGGGGAACTTGCCGAACGAATAAATCAGCCGCCTGTGCTCGGTGAGCTGATTGCCGGCGTAATTCTTGGTAGTAGCCTGTTGGGATGGATTAAAGAAGACGATGTTCTTATCACCTTAGCTGAAGTCGGGGCAATACTCCTCCTTTTCGAAGTTGGCTTAGAAAGCGATTTGGAAGAGTTCCTGCGAGTCGGTTGGTCTGCATTTCTTGTAGCAGTGATTGGGGTAGCAGGCCCATTCGCAGTAGGGTACTTCGCCTCAATCATGCTTGGGCTTTCCACGTACGTTGCAATTTATATAGGCGCAACCTTGACCGCCACGAGTGTGGGTATAACAGCGCGGACTCTCACTGACCTTGGCAGATTACAAACGCCCGAGGCAAAAATTGTCCTGGGAGCCGCCGTGATAGATGACGTCCTTGGGCTTATTATCCTTGCCATTGTAGCAGGTCTTGTTGTGACTGGCACTCTTTCGACACTAATGGTTGTAAAGGTAACGGGTCTCGCAATTGTTTTCCTAGTCGGTGCGATAGTTCTGGGTGTGCCTGTTGCTCCTCACCTGCTTAAAATAGCTCAGAGGATGCGGACTCGAGGTATTCTGACCATAAGCGCTTTTGTCTTTTGCTTATTCTTGGCGTTTACTGCTGAAAGCCTACAGCTGGCAGGAATTGTGGGTGCTTTCGCCGCGGGTTTAGTGCTTGCGAGGACCGAGGAACTAGCTCATATCCAAGAAAGGATAAAGCCGCTTGCGGATATCTTCATCCCTGTGTTCTTTGTCATGCTTGGAGTTAAGGTACGCCTGCAGGATATTAATCCCTTTAATCCTGAGAATAGCCAAATCGTTATGCTTGCCCTCCTGCTTATCGTAATTGCAGCGTCTATGAAGTTATTTGCTGGGTTGGGTGTCGTTCGCTCAAGTGCCAGCCGCCTAATTGTCGGAATTGGAATGATTCCTCGTGGTGAGGTTGGGCTTATATTTGCCAAAATGGGTATAGATCGCGGCGTTTTGAACTCTGGCGAGTATGCGGCTATCGTTGCAGTAGTAGTTGCCACGACATTTATGACGCCTTTCTTGCTCAAGCTTGCATTTCAGCGCATTGCAAAGAAACTCCAAAAAACCTCCTCACACAGCCCAGACGCAACCAACGCATAAGTTGTCCAAGCTATTAGCAATATTGGGCTAAATTTGTCGGAATTATGACGGTATTTTAAGTTACGGCTTGACTTTTTGACAAAAGTGTGATATACTTACCATGGGAGCAGAGGGTCAGGAGGCCCACGGAAACTTTGCAAGGAAAGCCGTTGGGAGACCATGACACAAGCTTCGCATGCTGCCCGGGACCTCAGCATCTAGAAGCAAGAAAAGGGCTGGCTAATGCGACGCAAAATTATCCTGATCTTAGTTTGGCTACTTTCTACGATCTCGCTCCAAAAGATCGCTGCAGGCACTAATGTAGCATACACCAAGCGCTTCCTCCATGGAGTCCCAGTTCATGTTGTGAGTGCCAACTTGAACAGCCCCAATATACGAGTCAGTGCCGCAATGTCGAAACGTGGCATTGGCACAACCGAGGGCTTTGGCTCAATGCTTTCTCGACTCCAGCCTACTGCTGCAATTACGGGTACGTATTTCTGCACGCGGACTCTATTCCCAGTGGGCAATATAGTTATTGATGGCAGGTTGGTTGCACTTGGACACGTTGGCACGGGAATATGCTTCACTCAAGATAACAAAGTGGAGTTCAAGCGGGCGAAATTCCTTGGCGATAACCAGTGGGCGGCATATTCTACTCTAATTTGCGCAGGTCCAAGGCTAGTAACTAATGGCATTGCCGGCGTATATCCTCGTGCAGAAGGGTTCCGCGATAGGCGGCTTTACGCCAAGAGCCCGCGTTCAGCGATTGGAATCACAAATGCCAACAAGCTTCTCCTCGTAGTGGTAAGCAAGCCCATATATCTTAGCACCCTTGCAAAAATTATGAGGGAGCTCGGCGCAGTAAATGCAATCAACCTTGATGGAGGCGGTTCGACAGCTCTCTACTATGAAGGCAAAGTTCTTAGACACCCAACCCGCCAACTTACTAACCTTATTGTAGTCTATGAATCGCCTGAGCAGTTTGCAAGAATCAAAAGTCAACTTGCACCGACTCCGACAGTTGCTGCCCGCCGCACAAAGGCCCAGCTTCCATCCGCGACAGCGGAGCCAGCAGCCATGCCAATGCCAATTCGAACGCTTGCAGTGCCTTTTGCGACTGTATCTTTCGTAGAAAGCTCGATGGATAACGGGACAGCTCAAGAGCTAAGTTCCTGTGCAGTCGAGCATTCTTTGACAACTGGCGATGTTATAAGTGTGGAAAAAGATTTGGCTGTGATTCCTGAGTCGCCGTGGCTTGCCGGGAGTACAGCTGGCAGTCGAAAGCGAGAACTTCGGGGTCCAACGCACAATCATGCCTTGGGCGGCTAATGGTAGAGCATTTCTCCTCTTGCGCTGATTCCAATTTCTTCGCTATTATTTAACCACAATGGAGTATGAAAGCAAGCTTAATCGGCTCTTCAGCATTTTGGGTATTGCGTTTGGTGCCTTAGCTACTATAGGTATTGGCGTTTATTTAGTAGCAACAATTAACCCAAGAATACCTTGCAAGACTGTTATTCGTTGGGTAGTAGACCCAAATCCAATCCGCAAGGAACAAATCAAGCTCTTTGAGTCAAAATATAGGAACATTCACGTAATCAACGATCCTGGGGCTGAGCCCCAGCGACTTCTAACCCAGCTTGCTGGTGGCGTCCCGCCCGACGTAATGGCGCTCTACAATCCGCAGACCATTCGGCTTTTTGCAAAAAATGATGTTCTTCTAGACCTGCGGCCTTATGTAAAAAAATACAAGCTTCCGATAGAAAAGCTATATCCAGGTCTTAAGCCTTATATTTATTATGAGGACAAAATCGTTGGCGTGCCTGAGAACTGCGGGCCATATGTGCTTTTCTACAATAAGAAAATGTTTCGGGAGGCTGGGATTCCTTACCCCAAGCCTGGTTGGACTTGGGATGAATGTCTAGAGGTGGCGAAGAAGCTTACAAAATATCAAGTAGTCGGCGGTCGAAAGGTGCCAGTGCAGAAAGGAATTTACGTTGGCACGCATGATTGGTGGTTTTTCATCTGGATGTATGGTGGCCATCTTTACACCCCGGATGGCAAGAGATGCATAATGAACGATGAGAAGGTAAAGAAGGGCATTCGATTCTGGGCTGACTTAAGGCTTAAGCATCATGTAACGCCGACGCCGAGCGAAGCGCAGAGCATGGCGCCTACCGGTGGATGGGGCACCGACGCGCTCTTGTTCCGCGAGTCGAAGGTAGCGATGATGGTATCCGGAAGGTGGTTATGCATACAATACAGGGAGCAAAAGGACCTAGAGTGGGACGTGACGAGCGTGCCGCACGGCCCAAACAGGGTAACGCTTCTGGCTAGCAAGTGTTACTCAATCCCGAAGACCAGCCGCCATAGGCATGAGGCGCTGATATTTATAAAGCATTTGCTCAGCAAGGAAAATCAACTTTTGGTGGCAAACTACGGCGATGGGATACCGACGCTTCAAGACCCAGAGATTGAAAAGGCATTTGCGTATAACCCAAAATATCCGAACGAGAGGAACAATCTGCTTCATATTCAGGAGATGAAATATGCGCGGGTTTCCGAGAGCTCGCCCTATATTAACGTGTTGGACCAGGATGCAATAATGGCGCGGGAGTTTGACAAAATGTGGCTGGGCGAACAAAGTCCCGATAAGACGTGCGACGAAATTGCTTGGCAGATAAACGCAGTCATAAGGCGCAACCTAGCGAACCCAAATTTCCTGGATTAGTTCGGTACGAGTCGAAGGGTTTATTAAATCAATGAAACGTTTATCTTACAAGACAAAAGAGGCATTGGCTGCATACGCTTTTCTTGCTCCCAATTTCCTAGGCTTCTTGGCGTTCACGAGCATTCCGGTAGTGGTTTCTTTTGTTATGGCTTTCACCCATTGGAATATTTTCAAGCAGCCGATTTGGGTTGGGCTAGAAAATTTCAAAAACCTGCTGTGGTTTCATCGAGAGGGAGGCCGCCTTGTGCCGAACGACCCATTCTTTTGGCAGTACGTCTACAATACTGTCTACCTTATGGCAGGGATTCCGATTGGCATGGCGGGCAGCCTGATTGTGGCGCTAATGATGAATCAGCGGATGCGGGGAATCGTTGTATTTCGTACGATTTATTTTCTGCCGACTGTATGCTCGGGCGTCGCTTTATTGATACTATGGAAATACCTTTATAATAGCGATATTGGTCTAATCAACAAAACCATACGCCTGGTGGGCGCATTTATTTACGCAAAGAAGCCTTTGGCAATCGGCGCAACGGTATTTGCGGCACTCATTTTTGGCATCGTTATAATTGGATTAATAGCGGCATTATTGGCGTTCTTGCAGTGGCTTTCCGAGAAAATTCGGTTTACCTGGCCCGAAGGTTTGTTTCGAGCGCTAATGTTTGCGTCTGGGGCGTGCATTTTCATTCTTATTGGTATATATGGCAGGGCATTCTATAATGCGCTCAGCATGTTTTTTGCCGAACCCCCCGATTGGCTGGGGACAGTTCAATGGGCAAAGCCATCTTTGATTCTGATGAGCCTTTGGGGTGGTCTTGGCGGGTACAACATGATTCTTTATCTTGCCGCGCTTCAGGGGGTGCCAAGCTCGTATTATGAGGCGGCTGAGATAGACGGTGCTGGTCCATGGCAGAAGTTTTGGGCGGTCACTTGGCCGATGATTAGCCCAACTACATTTTTTATTTTGGTGATGAGCATTATTGGCGGATTCCAAGGTGGATTCATGATTGCAAACGTCATGACGGGCGGTGGGCCAGCTGGGAGCACCACTACTATTGAATATTATCTTTACCAAACCGCATTTGAGAAGTTCAATATGGGCTATGCATGCTCGATAGCTTGGTTCTTGTTTGCCGTGATACTTGTGATAACTCTTCTCACGTGGAAGCTTGGCGGAAAAGTGGTGACCTATGAATAGGGTAGGTTTGGGTATAAAAGTTGCCTTCTACATCGTTTTGAGCATTGGCGCAATAACAATGATTATTCCATTTCTTTGGATGGTTTTTACTTCTATCAAACAGCCTCACGAAGTATTTTCCGCTAGCGGCGCGATTAAATTCCTTCCTGAGCATTTTTTCTGGCGGGATACGGTTATAAATGGTGAGAAAATTCGTGCGTGGTGGGGCAATTACCCTGATGCTTGGAGGGAAATCAACTTTTTCAGGCTTTACTTGTCAAGCATATTTGTAGCAGTGGTGGGGACATTTGGCCAGGTGCTGACAAGTTCGATGGCGGCTTACGCGTTCGCTAGGCTGAGCTTCCCTGGACGCGATAAGCTCTTTTTTGGATATCTTGCAACGATGATGATACCGGGTTCTGTGACAATGATTCCGGTTTTTGTGATAATGAAGCACTTAGGTTGGATTAACACATATCAAGCGCTAATCATCCCAGGGTTGTTTAGTGCGTATGGGACATTCATGCTCAGGCAATTCTTTATGGGGCTTCCGGTGGAGCTTGAAGATGCAGCGAAGATTGATGGTTCGGGTTATATTGGCATATGGTCGGGGATTATTCTGCCGCTGGCCAAGCCGGCGTTGGCGACATTGACGACATTCACTTTCATGGGATTTTGGGGAAGTTACATGTGGCCTTTGGTTGTAACGGTAACCGAGGCGCCGAGGACACTTCCGATTGGGCTGCGTTATTTTGTTGGCCAGCATGCGACGAATTACACTCAGCTCATGGCTGCTTCTGTGATTGCGCTCATCCCGGTGTTGCTTCTTTTTGTTTTCAATCAGAGATACTTTGTAGAGGGTATCAAGCTCCAGGGGCTAAAAGCCTGATTGGGAGAGGCGGGAAGAGCCTTTTGGATTTAGCAAATGTTTAATTTCGGGGATGCACGCCATACTTCTTACTAACCCTGGTTGCCAACCCAGTCATACCCGAAGGTTATCTGCGACTGCCCAGGATATGTCACCGCCGCAAGACGGCTGTTGTTGTCGTATGAGTAGTACGTCGTGCCATTGGAATCCACCATACTAAGCGGATTTCCTGCCCCGTCCCGCTCAGGATAGTCTATGCTAAGAAGCTCTGTCGGAGGAGAACCATCCTTGTAGTGTGTTATTGTCTCCATCCGGTAGCGTGGGTCTTCGTCATACTCAAAAACACTGTACGTGCCGTTGGCGTAGTCTATCCTAGTCCAATTCTTAACCTTGTTATACATATAACTAGCCTTCCTACCCAAATCTCGTTTCACGTCCTTTACGTAGCTGTTATGATTTACACCTGGTTGGCGCAAGCAATGATGGTGTCATTTCTCCGCTGTTGTTACTTTGGGCTATGGCCTAGCGAAGAACACCACTAAAAAGCGCCGGGTCAGCTCATCCAGGTTTATTTCAACAATAGTAATCCCAACTAATACAGCTGTAAACAGACCAAACCAGAACCATTCGCGGATTGTTTTTGGTAAGGGCTTAAAGTCTCCGGGGCGTGTCACCCGAAGAAAACTCGCTATAAAGTAAATTACCGCTGGCCCTGCTTCAATGCCCAAGCTTGTCCAACTCAAACTTGCTAACACGACGGGCCACAACAGCCATAATCCAATCCGAGCTATGGAGACGCCCGTTCGCTTCGGCAATAACACCACGGGGACAAGATACCAGCCTATTATAGCGGATGCTATGCCGCACAGTCCTGTTGCAAATAACTTGGGATGTGCTCCATACTCTATCATCACACTTCCTGCGGGCAGTACGATGAACAAAATGGTTGCAAGTACAAAAAGTATTCGCCAGCAGCTTGAACATAATTTCATGTAACCACATCCTTTACCTTCTTGCAGAGGATGTCCTCACTATTTCCCTCGCACACACCGGGTTGTGGCTGTACTCTTGCAGGTCAAACCTTGCCCGTCTTCATATGGCAAGCCATATTTCGCAATAGACTGTTTCATAACTAGCCTATAGGGGCTTTGCACGGCAGCAAAGCGGTAATAAACGACAGACTAGGCCTCCAAAAGCATGAAGACCCCTTTTGCCAGCGAGTGCACAGATCTCCGCACATTCTATCCCAGGTTGTGCACGTAGAAGCCATTCTTCATAGCGTTCAGAACCGTCTTCCTTTTCCCGAAAATAACGTTTCATAGCTTTTGCATATCGCTCTGCTGTACTAATACACTTTTGGCATTCTCTAAGTGCATACAGTGCAATTAAGCAGTTTCCTGCGGAGTATCCAGTAGTTGCGGTCCTGTAAATCAGTGTCAACAATCCGCATATTGTCACAGGCTCCCGGCCGGACGGGTCGGTCTGGAAAGTTGGGGAGTCATCGGCATAAGCATAGAAGCTCCGTGGGCTTCTATCGACTGGATCCACCTGCGTGAACCTTCCAACCTCCGGGTCATAGAAGCGGACGCCGAGTTGTAACAAGGGCAAGTTGGCATCCTGGACGTGAGTATAATACCCCAACTGCCCTACGAATTGATAGGGCTGAGCAGTGGAGCCTGTATGCTCCATGAGCCTCCCCCAGGCATCGGATGTATACTCATCTGTGATATTGCCATTACTGTCAGTAAGCAGTCTTGTCGACCCAAGTGCATCGAAGTGATAGTACCTCACAGCCCCGCCGTTCGTCAGTCGGGCAATTAGCTCGCCTCCTGGCTCTCGAATGTAGTATGCCGACCCACCAGAGCCTACCTTTTACATTCTAGCCTTAAGTAGGTAAACCGTCAATAGTTTAACTTCTAATAACAGTATTTTTAAAATGCCTATTGATATTCAAAACCGAACCGCTCGGGCTAGCTTTAATTTTTCATGCAATGCTGGGGAAATTGGATGCATTATTTCTTAGCGTCTAAATTTTCGATTGCGGAAGTTCTCGTTGGCGACAACCACCTTTTTAGCCCCAAAGTTTCCTGTCTAAACTGCGATATTGAACAGCTTCTGCGACATGCGCCAGCGCGATGTTTTCAGCACCTTCTAGGTCTGCAATCGTCCGAGCGAGCTTGAGAATTCGATCATAGGCGCGCGCAGAGAGGTTGAGCTGGTTGATAGCTGTCCTTAGGAGGTCTTTTACATCGTCTTTTGGGGTGCAAAACTTCCGTATTTGTTTGCCATTCATTTGGGCATTGCAAAATGTGCCTTTCCCATCGCTTGAAAATCTTTTCCTTTGAATTTCTCGGGCGCGCTCTACCCTGGCGCGGATTGTTGCTGAACTTTCGCCAGTCGGGTGGTTCATCAGTTCTTGGTCTTTTAAACGTGGCACCTCGATATGGATGTCTATTCGGTCGAGCAGTGGCCCTGAGATTCGTTGGAGATATTTATTGATTATCCCTGGGTTGCAAGTACAAGCTCGGGTGGGGTCCGAGTAAAAGCCGCAAGGGCAGGGGTTCATGGCTGCGACAAGCATAAACCTCGCCGGATAGGTGAGAGAGCCGGCTACTCTGCTGATGGTCACAGTTCCATCTTCCAGCGGTTGGCGAAGGGTTTCTAGCACATCTCGACGGAACTCGGGCAATTCGTCGAGGAATAGGACACCATGATGCGCAAGGCTTACTTCTCCAGGCACAGGGTACGAGCCGCCGCCACTTAGTCCGGCGTTGGATATTGTGTGGTGTGGGGCTCGAAAAGGACGGGTTGTTATTAAAGCTGATTGTGAATCCATTCGTCCGCTTACGCTGAAAAGCTTTGTGGTCTCAAGCGCCTCATCCAGAGTCATTGGGGGCAGAATTGTTGGAATTCGCCGGGCTAGCATGGTCTTGCCGCTTCCTGGCGGCCCAATCATTAGAATATTATGTCCGCCAGCAGCGGCGACTTCCAGCGCCCGCTTTACGTGTTCCTGGCCTTTTACATCGGAGAAATCTACATCAAAAGCAGGTTGGTCGAGCATGAACTTGGAGGGGTCTAGTTTCACAGGGTCAAATGACTTGCTGCCGTCCATGAATTGGAGCACATCGGTTAGGGAATTGACGGGGTAAACTTCTAGCCCTTCAACGACGGCCGCCTCGTAAGTGTTTGCTTCGGGAACGATCATGTACTTTTTCTTAGCTTCTTTCGCCGCCAAAGCCATTGGCAAGACGCCGTGAACAGAGCGCACAAGACCATCCAGCGAGAGCTCGCCCACGACCATCATGTCCGGAAGCGATTCTAACGACACTTGTCCGCTTGCTGCGAGGATTCCGATGGCGATTGGGAGATCATAAATCGGGCCAACCTTTTTGATGTCTGCCGGCGCAAGGTTTATAGTGACGCGCTTGTTCCAAGGAAAATCATAGCCAGTATTTCGGACGGCAGCACGAACACGCTCGCGAGATTCTTGGACAGCGGCGTCGGGCAGGCCGACAATGGTGAATGAGGGGGTTCCCATGGCAACGTCCACTTCGACTTCAACAACATAGGCGTCTACTCCAAGTATTGCGCTTGAATCTACTCGAACGAGCATGGGTAACCTCCGGCATAAAAATTAAGAAGCCTGCCTTCAAAATGGCAAATCTTGATGGCTAGAAGTATGGATTACTCCTCAGGCAAGGAAACAGTTGGGGCATTATAGCAGTATATGGTAGGGCGTTGCAATGGCAGAATTCTAAAAATATTTGCAATTTATTGTTTTGTTTCATGGAATTGTGAGAAAAATGGGCGTATAATTAAGAACAAAGTTTTCGGTAGTTTTGTTCGGAGGTTAACGTGCAAAACGCAGATGGAGTAATAATTAAAAATGTCACAGGGCTGTTTGCTGAAAAGAAAACAGATTCGGAACAGGTAACCCAGGCTATAATGGGACAGCCGGTGAAAATTGAGAAGGACGAAGGCGATTGGCTTTGGGTCCAAACGTGGGATACCTACCATGGTTGGGTGCAAAGCCGATGGGTCAGCCGAAATGTTCCGAACCCTTCGCGCGTAGCAATCGTGACTTCGCTTTTTACCAATGCACTCAAAGAACCAGCCCCAGATGCCGAAATTTGGACAATTTTGGTGATTACTACCACTCTCGAACTCCTGGGAATCGAGGAAGAATTTGTGCGGGTTCGTCTCCCCAACGGCGCTCAAGCATGGGTAAATGCCAGGGATATAGAGATACGTCCGGCAGGCGAACAACAGCTACCCATCGGACCCATAGGCCAGGATTTGGTGCGCACAGCAAAGCGTTTCCTGGGTGTGCCTTACCTATGGGGAGGCACTAGCCCCTTTGGTATTGATTGCTCGGGGTTTATGCAGCTTGTCTACCGCTTGAATGGCATCAAGCTTCTTCGGGATGCTCATATGCAGGCGGAGGATCCGAGGGCGATTCCTGTTGAAAAATCTGACCTCCAGCCAGGAGATTTGGTATTCTTCGCCGGAGGACAAGATAAATCAAGAATCACTCATGTGGGAATGGCGTGCGGCGATGGCACGTTCATTCATTCATCGGGCGGTGCGGTCGGCGTAACGATAAACAATTTATCCGACCATCCCTATGACCAAAACTATTGGGGTGCACGGCGAATGCCTGGAAATTAGGCCAGTGGCTACTGTACAGTTGCCGCCAGTTCTGCGCCTTTTAAGAGCGCTTGTTCGTTCAGTGGAATGAACTTATGTCTATGAGGAGGCAGCACCTGGGCTAGCGAAGCAATAAGCGAGTCTAAGGAAACGACTTTAGTCAGCGCCGCATAGGCTCCAAGCATAATCATATTTGCCACGCGAACGTTTCCTAACTCTTCGGCGCGAACGTTGGCGTCGATGGCAAAAACTTTGCAGTCGCCGCGAACTATCGAGAGGTCAATTAGCGAGCTGTTGACCAATAGCAGTCCCCCCGGCTTGACGCATGGTTGGAACTTGCTGAAAAGGAACTGGTGCATTCCGATAAGGGTATCGGGGTGTGCGGAAATAGGTGAGCCAATTTCCTCAGATGAAATAATAACAGTGCAGTCGGCAGTACCTCCTCGGGCTTCTGGCCCATAGGATGGAAACCAAACGACCTCTCGGCCTTCGGTCATACCTGCGTGTGCGAGAAGCTGTCCCATTATCATAATCCCCTGGCCGCCAGTCCCCGCCATGATTACTTCTTCATGCATTTTGTTGCCTCCCAAAAGCGCCGCCCGGTGAATGAATGCGGTTTCTTAGCAAAAAGTCAAGATTGGAGTGAAGCCATTTTTACTTACCTTGGGCACCGCCGGTAACCCTGAGTCGGAAGTGGCAAGTACAACGTTGGCTTTTGCTTTATTGTAGGATAAATACTGAGAAGCAGTCAAACAAGATAAATATTGGCATTGATTTTCTGTGTGGGAAGTGGTATAATTGGCGTAGTCGGGGTGTAGCGCAGTTTGGTTAGCGCGCGTGTTTTGGGAACACGAGGTCGCCGGTTCGAGTCCGGCCACCCCGACCATTTTAATTGACTCCTTTGCAATGTGATAATTTTCTTTTTGCGTTCACCAACCGCTGTGCTAATATCGTGCCCAAAGCAATGATAAACAAATTGACAACATACCGTTTTTCTGATAATATAATTTCGACCGGGGCGTAGCGCAGTTTGGTAGCGCACCTGTATGGGGTGCAGGTGGTCGCAGGTTCAAATCCTGTCGCCCCGAAATGAGCATAGTTTTCCAGCGGCTGTGCTCATCTCGGAGCGACAGGAAGCTGCGCATGAGGACGGCTCATTATGGGCCGTCCTTTTTGCTTAATTGGGCAGTCGTTTCGTGTGCGTCGTCGGGCAAGCAGACTTGTTGCAGTTCTAGCCGCTCAAAGCCAATCGCCGCTCCCCAAATGCCATATCCTCGCTTGACACATTCGATATGTTGGCGTATAATCTCCGATAATTATCTCCACCACGGCCTTTTGCCGGGACGATAATCCAGTATTAACCAGAGGTGAACCTTTGAAAGGAGGGCTCAATGTCACAGGATAGTCGGTTAGAGCAGGAAGGCTTAAGCTTCGACGATGTCTTATTGCAGCCGCGACGTACGGATGTTGTCCCTCAAGACTGCGATACGACTACCTATGTAGCCCGCGGAATCAGGCTTCATATTCCTTTGGTGAGCTCACCGATGGATACTGTTACCGAATCGCGTATGGCGATTGCCATTGCGCGTGAGGGCGGCATCGGCATCATCCATAGAAACATGTCTGTAGAGCAACAGGCCGCAGAGGTAGACAAGGTTAAGCGCACGGAAAGCGGAATAATTCAAAATCCATTCTACCTCGCACCTGACAACACTATCGCAGATGCACTCCGAATAATGGAGAGATATCATATCTCGGGCGTGCCGATTACTACCAGCGGCAAGCTCGTCGGTATACTCACCAACCGAGATATTCGCTTCGAGGAAAACCACAACCGCAAGATTTCCGAGGTCATGACCAAGGAGGGGCTGGTAACTGCGCCTGTCGGCACTACGCTCTCTCAGGCTAAGGAAATTCTCCAAAAGCACAAGATAGAGAAGCTTCCAATCGTTGACAGCGAAGGAAATCTCCGAGGGCTAATTACAATCAAAGACATTGAAAAGATTCGCCAATTTCCAAACGCAACCAAAGATTCCAACGGGCGGTTGCGTGTCGGTGCGGCAGTTGGCCCACTTCGCGAGCCTGTCAAGCGCACTGCTGCCCTGGTCGAAGCTGGCGTTGATGTCATTGTTATTGATTGCGCGCACGGTCACTCCGAGGGAGTCATGAATGCGCTAAAAGCTTTGAAGAAGGAGTTCCCCGATGTTCCAGTCATTGCTGGAAACGTCGTGACAGCCGAGGGCGCCCAAGACCTAATAGACTTGGGTGCGGATGGACTGCGAGTTGGCCTTGGCCCTGGTTCGATTTGCACAACTCGTGTGGTGGCGGGTGTCGGCATGCCGCAGATTACGGCGATTATGGAAACTGCCAAAGTTGCACGGAAGTATGGCATCCCTATCATCGCTGACGGTGGCATTCGGCTGTCAGGCGACATAACAAAAGCTTTGGCGGCAGGAGCAGACTGCGTCATGCTGGGGAACCTTTTCGCAGGCACGGACGAAAGCCCTGGCGAAATAGAGATATTCCGCAATCGAAGCTACAAAGTCTACCGCGGCATGGGTTCGGTAGATGCCCTCAAAGCAGGAAGCAGCGACCGCTACTACCAGGGCGGTGGAGAACCAGTCCCCGAAGGAATAGAGGGCCGAGTGCCTTATAAGGGCCCGCTTTCCGAAACAGTCCACCAGCTAATGGGCGGTGTTCGAGCAGGGATGGGATACTGCGGCGTGAGAAACTTGGAAGAGCTTCGCACGAAAACAAAGTTTGTAAGAATAACTGGTGCGAGCCTCCGAGAAAGCCATCCGCACGATGTCCTAATCACAAAGGAAGCTCCAAACTACAGCCTTCCTGATATAGGGCTTGATTGGTAATCCAATTTATAAGTTAGGTAGCTTTCTTTAGGCTGGGCTGTTAAGCGCCTCCGCCAGTCCTTGGCACGCTTGCTTGATAGTAACTCAAGTTGATTACTCCAAAGAAGGAGGGTATTAATGTCCGCTGGGACACCAATCTACGTATGCCAAAAAGTTCCCCACGGAACCATAATTATAGATGGTATTCTCAGTGACCCCGGCTGGCAGGCAATCAGGCCAGTCGGCGAATTTATACTCTTCGATGGCTCTGGCCCCGCCTCAAGACAAACCGAAGCGCGCATGTGCTGGGATGACGATAACTTGTACATCTCCTTTAAATGCGAAGATCCCGATATTTGGGGTACGTTTTTCAACCGAGATGACCCAATCTATGAAGAGGAAGTCGTCGAGGCGTTCATTGACCCTGATTCGGATTTGAAGCGATATTATGAACTGCAGACCAGCCCACGCGGCGTATTGTTCGATGCAATCATTTACAACCCCACTGGCTTGCGAAAGGATATGGCGGCAGATACGTCTTGGACTTGCAGAGGTTGGCAGGTTGGCGTTAAGGTGGATGGCACTCTCGAAAATAGAAACGACATCGACAGAGGCTGGACCGTCGAATGGGCAATTCCGTTCGCATCACTGCCGACGGCGCCAAATATCCCACCCAAAAATGGCGATACCTGGAGGCTGAACCTTTATCGAATTGACCGCACGCCAACCCCTGAGTTTAGCTGTTGGTCTCCAACACTGGAAACACCGCCTAACTTCCATGTGCCCTCTCGTTTTGGGACAATCGTTTTTCGTGAATAGCTCAAAATCGGCAATTTTTTCAATAAAAAGGCGGGGCGCGGTCTCGGCGAGGCTGTGGTTTTACTTGACCAAAGGCGCATTTCCGGCTATAATAAAGTTGCGTTCCGGGGTCGTCCAACGGCAGGACACGGGCCTTTGGAGCCCGGTATCCTGGTTCGAATCCAGGCCCCGGAGCCAAAATTTCCTCCCAAACCCGTATAGGTGAATTGAGGTGGCCCCATTTGGCTTTTCGCACAAGTGGGGCATTTTTTTTATCACTCGAACCCAAACAAGGGTAACAAGGGCTTAGAAAGTTACAAGAGATGGTGGCTTGATAAATTTCAGGATTTCGCCAAAGCCTCAAACTTACCTCGAAACAATTTTGGATGCTTGAGTTGCAAAGCCTTTCCAGTCCAGCTATATAGTCGTTGGCAAAATTAGTAAGCGTTATTTTAGTTGACATTCACTCACCGAAAGTGTTATTATTTTCAAAGAGGTGTTACTCTATGCACAAAGTCGTTCGCTTTGGCGTCTCAATGCCCGAAGAGCTTCTCGAATCTTTTGATAGGCGAATCCAAACCAAGCAATATCGAACTCGTTCGGAAGCCATTCGAGACATTGTGCGAGACTATCTTGTAGAAGGCGAGTGGGAAAGCGAAGAAGGGCAAGTAGTTGGGACGGTAACCTTAGTCTATGACCATGAGACTCGCGAGCTCTCCAATGTTCTTACCAGCCTGCAGCATAAGTTTCACGATGCCATCTGTTGCACCACGCATGTTCACCTTGATGAACACAATTGCCTAGAGGTGATTGTAGTTAAAGGGTCTGCGGAGCAGGTAAGATCGATTGCTGATAAATTGATTAGTACCAGGGGGGTGAAGCATGGCAAGCTAGTTTGCACAACAACGGGCAATGCCCTAGTTTAGTAATTTTTTTAAACTATTGGTAGCACGATTTTAAAAATTGTATGCATACCAGTTGCACAACTTTAGTAAACTCGGAACAATTAGCAAGGAGGAAAGAAGCAAATTGAGTAAAGCTTTTTCATTGCTCTTGGCTATTGGATTAGCGGCGTACATTGCAGGTATTGGCTTGGCAAGCGACGAAATGCCAGAGGAGCCTGTGTTTGAGGTAGAGGTTGTTGGCGTAAGTGAGCCTGAAGCTGTTGGTCAGATTTCGACTTCAGCCAGCGTAATTACTCGGACCGAAATTCAGCGTTCGGGGGCACAGAACTTGATGGATTTTTTGGTAAGAGAGCCAGGCGTTTGGGTGTCACGCCAAGGTGGAATGGGCTATGGCGGAAAAGTTAATATTCGCGGATTCGGAGGTTCTCCGCCAACCCAACTTGCAGTTTTGCTTGACGGCCATCCAACTCAGATGGGCATCATGGGCCATATTCTGCCGACATCTTATGTTTTGGACAACGTTAAGCGCATCGAAATCCTAAGAGGTCCTACCGGAGCTTTGTATGGCGATATGGCTGTAGGCGGCGTTATCAAAATTTATACTCGTGGTCCAAAGGATGAGGATTCAAGAGGTGCTTTGCTAGTCAAGGGTGGTGGCTTCGATACGTTCGGCAACCAGCTTTGGTTTCGGGGAATTAATGAGAAGTGGGGCTATCGGTTCCAACTTGGCCGCTACAGCACTGATGGTAGCAATCCATTTGCGAAATACGACGCCGACAACTATTCGCTTGCAATAGACCACACTTTGAGAAATGGTTGGGATATGGCATTTCGCAGTCAGCGGTTGATTTATACGACTTTCGACCAGAACGAAGTTGCCAATGCCTATGCCGCTGGGCGAGAGCCAAAGTTCATAGAGCAGGATTACGACCGTGGTGACTATGACCTTGAATTCAAACGTGATGTGGGAAATCACTCCACCAGCGTGAAGCTCTACCGCACCGAAGGCGAGCATGAGTTTCAAGATGGCTTCCATTCAAAAGATTTTGGGCAAGGCATCATTCTGTCGCAGACTATTCCTGCTGGGCGCGGCAAAGGAGAGTGGGGCATTGGAGTGCGCACTATTGGTGGTAAGATTTACAGTCCTGCCTCGCTTGCTCGCTCATTCTCGCGCAGTGAGCCAAGTATGTTTCTATTGTTTGATCAGCCGATAGCAGGCAAAACGACACTGTCATTAGGAATGAGATATACAGCACCGGAGGATTTTGGTTCGGAGGTGCTTCCGCATATAGGAATATATCGCGAAATGAAGCAAGGCTGGTCGTTATATGCGAGTGCTAGGCGTGGATATCGGCTGCCCAGTTTTCGGGAGTTGTTCCTCTTTGGCATAAACAACCCAAATCTAGAGCCGGAGAGCGCATGGCAGTATGAGATAGGGGCAAGGAGAAATCTGCCCTCTGGAGCGCAGGTTGAGATATCTGCATTTGATATTGATGCGAAAAACCTGATTGTGCTAGGACCTCGTCCAGCTGGTGTGCCAGGGCCGCCAAAGCAATATGCGAATACGGGAGCAGTAACACGGACTGGTTTTGAAATTAGCGCACGATGGCCCCAGGGCTCAAAAACAGCATACTATGCGAACTTCTCTTATTTGGACGCAGGCGCCAGAAGGGAGCAAACTGTGGGCCATAAGCTGGCGTTTGGCGTTGACTATCGCCTTGGAAAATGGATGATATCGGGCGACCTTTTATATGTAAATCGCCTATTTAATTACGACCAAACGAACACTTTGGTCAAATTACCTTCATTCACCGTCGTAAATGTCAAGGCTTCGCGACCTATTTCCAATATGGCGCGCATAGGGATTGTGATTGAAAACCTATTCAACCGCTCATATAGAGTAGATCCTGCTTATCCATATCCTATGCCAGGCCGATGTATTAGCTTGCAATTTGAGAAAGGATGGTAAAAATCATGTCCGACCGTGACCCGCTTCTAAGAGCGCGTGAGCTTGCAATTGCAGGACTTTTGGGAGCACTTGGACTTTTGCTGCCAATAGGTTTTCATGCTTTAGGGTGGGGCGGTCGGGTATTTCTTCCTATGCACCTGCCAATTTTGGTGGCGGCATTTCTGGTTAGCCCGGGCACCGCGATAAGTTTGGCTGTCGTGGTGCCCTTTCTATCCGCAATATTGACCGGGATGCCGCCATTGGCCCCGCCCGTGGCGGCTTTGATGGCTATTGAGCTTGCAGCGAAGGCAGGAACTGCTTCTTTATTATATCGCTCTCTCAGGGCGCCTATGTGGATTGCTCTGCCATGTGCAATCATTGCCGATTGGATAGTGCTTGGAGTTGCCGCATGCTTTGCCGCTGATTTCTTTGCCTTGAAGGGAGAACCACTCCATTACGTTCTTGGAGTTATTTTGGTAAGTATGCCCGGAACGGTTCTACAATTGGTTGGCGTTCCAGCGGCTGTGTTTGCGATTCAGCGGCGAGTTCCGCGACTGCGGCTCAGATAGAGGGCTTTGGAGTGTAAACTATGCCTCATCATATTGACCTTTATGTGCACCAAGAAAGCATAATTCATAAACTTGACCCAAGGGCAAAATTGGTGGCAATTGCCGGGTTCATTTTGGCCGTGTTTATAGTTTCCACTCGCCCTCTACTGCCTGCTGGATTACTTTGCGTGCTTATTGGTTGCGTTGTTGTACTTGAAAGGCTTCCGGTAAGAGTCCTTTTGCGAAGGATGTTTCCCATCTTGGTTGTTGTTGGATTGCCCTTTATGCTGTCCAGGATTGGCAGAGAGCAGACGCGAATAGCTGGTGAATTATTTGCATTAAAATCACTTTTAGTTGCCGCCGCGGTCATAGTATTCATGGCAAGCACGCATACTTTGGCGATTCTCGAGTTTATCAGTCGCATGCCCATTTTGTCGGCGTTCGGCCAGCTTGGGGAATTCACCGTGCGAGGCGTTGACTTACTTATCGAAGAGGTTATGCGCACAAATCGAGCTTGGGCACTGCGAGCCTCCTTTGCTTCAACATGGATGAAGCTAACGAGCCTTTTATGGGCTAGCGTAAACCTGCTTGTTAGAGCCGTGGTTAGGTCAGAGCGAGTTGGCTCTGCGATGGCACTGCGCGGTTTTCAAGGCAAGCTCCCGACCTTGGCGCCATCTCCTTTGAAGTTTTCCCATTTAGCATGCGGATTGACCTATGCCGTTGTATCTATTATCATTGCTGGAGTTGGAAGATGGCTGTAGAGGCGCTGAAAGTTGAAAAACTTACATATTCCTATCCCGATGGAAGCTTTGCGTTGCGCGACATCTCATTCTCAATTGCTCATGGCGAACGCGTTGCTCTGCTGGGACCGAATGGTGCCGGCAAGTCAACTTTATTGTGGTGTCTCGTCGGCATATTAAAGGGAAGCGGCCGCGTATGCGTAGATGGCGTTGTATTGGAAAAAACAACAGAGCGCTGGGTAAGAAGTAAGCTTGGTTTGGCATTCGCCGAGCCTGAAGACCAACTCTTTATGCCCACTGTATGGCGTGATGTAACTTTTGGGCCTCTTGTTGCGGGCGATGTGCCTGAGGTGGCTGAGAGAAAAGCCCGACAAGCCATAGCCCAAGTAGGCTTAAATGATCGAATGCTCGATAAATCTGCCCACGAACTTAGCTCTGGTGAACGTCGGCGAGCAGCGCTGGCTAGCATACTTGTGCTTCAACCTTCGGTGCTTGCTCTGGATGAGCCCACCAACAGTCTCGATGCACCGGGACGCGCGGCGCTTGCGAGTACCCTGCTCCAATTGCCTTGTGCACAGCTAATAGCCACCCATGATCTAAGTTTCGCACGTTGTCTTTGCACCAGAGCTCTCGTGCTTGTGGACGGTGCACTTGTCTCGGATATTTCAATGCACGAATTATTGGGCGACAAAGAGGCTCTTCAACGTTTTGGACTTGAGGCTGAGGTAATAACGGAAGATGGACAGAAAGTATTTCTTTAATCAGCATGCAAAAGAATGGGATTTTACTAGGCATCCAGAGGAGGAAGTGCGGCTTGAGCGGGTAGTTATGCTCGCTGAAATTCAATGTGGTCAATCCGTACTTGACGTGGGAACTGGAACGGGCGTGTTAATTCCTCACTTACTTCGTGCAGTTGGACCTTCCGGTAGCATTGTCGCATTTGACCTATCCCATGAAATGCTTAATGCTGCGAGGCTTAAGGGGTTCCCCTGCAATGTAACGCTAATTGAAGCTGACGTGCATGATGCGCCGTTTAAAGATGCAGAGTTCGACCGTGTTATTTGTAACGCAGCCCTTCCACATTTTCATGATAAGGTTCGTAGTCTGCGCGAAATGGTTCGCGTGCTTCGACCTGGAGGAGTCTTGGTAGTTTCGCATCCCATTGGTCGTGAGGCAGTAAACAAACTCCACCGTGAGGTTGGTGGTCCGGTAGAGGAGGATAGGGTGCCGCCTCCAGATGTGATGTCGGTTCTTTTGGCTTCGGTAAATCTTATTGATATTGAGGTTATCGACGAACCAGAATTCTATTTGGCGCGTGCCAGGAAACCTTGAGCAGTTCAAATATAGGGAGGCAAACTAGATAATGTTCGAGTTACTAAAACATGGTGGAATCGTAATGTACCCACTTGGGCTATGTTCGCTGTTGACAATTGCGGTAACTCTAGAGCGCTTGTTTGCCTTCTTTAAGGTAGACTGCAGTATTGAGGAAGCTCTAGCTCGAGCAAAGGCGGTGCTTGCCGGAGAAAAGGACACTATGAATTGGTTAAAGCGCCCTGGTCCTGCCAATCGAGCAATGGAAGTGCTTATTAATTCGAGAGGAGAACCGCGCGAGGTTTTGGAAAATCGCCTTCAAACCGTTCTCGCCGAGGAGAATTTGAAGCTAAACTCATATCTAGGAATAGTTGGCACCATTGGCAGCATCGCACCTTTCATTGGACTTTTCGGCACCGTATTAGGCATCATTCGCGCCTTTAGGGATATTGGTCGGGTGGGTGCAGCGGGACCTGCTGTCGTAGCCACAGGGATATCCGAGGCGCTTATTGCCACTGCGGCGGGATTATTTGTTGCAATCATTGCGGTAATTGCATATAACGCGTTTGTAATTTGGCAGAGGCGAATTTTGCACAAAGCGGAAATTGCCGGGTTGGAGTTGCTGGATTTTCTAGTCTCGGATAGTAAAGATGCGATACAACGGCTGGAATACAAAATACGAAAATAACTTAATCACAGACATAAATATCACACCTTTGACCGATGTGATGTTGGTGCTACTCATTATTTTTATGGTGACGGCTACGTTTTTCATTGCTGAGCCGTCAATGAAAGTTAACCTTCCGCCCGCCGTCACTAGTACACGCGAGGCGGAAACATCTGGCGAAATCACCGTAACCATCAACGAACAAGGACGTATGCTGGTGGGTGGTCAGCCTGTTCGACCTGCAGGCCTTGTTAATGCTTTAATGAGTGCCGCTCGGAAACTTCCACAACCACAGAAAGTGGTTGTCATCCGAGCAGATAAAGAAGCCTCATATGGCTCTGTAATTTGGGTAATGGATGCCGCTAGGCTCGTTGGTTTGCATCGTGTATCCCTGGCTACTGAGGAAATTAATAGTAGGAATGCTAGCCAGCAACGTGGCGTTTATACCCAATCAAAATCAAAGGACCGATAATAAGTTCCTATGGCAATTTTTGCTGGCAAAATTAAAAAACATCGGAATATTGCGCTTGCGTTCCTAGGGTCAGTAGTACTTCATGCCTTCGCGTTGGCTGTAGCTCAGCTCTGGGGGCTTTTTGGTGAGCCGAAGAGTGTTGAAGCTAGCTTGCGACATTTGGAAGGGCCTACTCCAAGATTGAATGTTGAACTGATTCAAATGAGGAAGCCGCTTCTACCCCAGCCTTATCAGCAAGCGCGGCTTTCGCAGCCACCAAACATAATCGCGCCCGTCAGATCAGGAAAATCGCTAGCTTCACCAAAGCGTGGTCATATTGTGCTGCCGGATGAAGCACTTAGGAATTTTCCTAAGCCTCGCAAAAACGAGATAACAGCCCAAATGGCTTCGATTCCTGCAAAATGCGTTGCTCCGCAATCGCAAGCAGGCGCCCTAGTTATTGCTACTCCTGAGGTATTCACGCGCACTGACTCTTTGGCGCCGAGCACTCCAGGTGAATACGGTCTAGGCGGAACTGGAAATGCAGTTGGAGCCGGCCCCTTTGGGGATAATCCCGACGGAAGTGGAACGATGCAACAAGGGGGAGAACCTATGGTGCCTCCTAATCCAAAGAAAGTGTCAGAAGCCGAACCACCGCCGGTGTCGTCGCCGCCATCAAAGGTCGTAACGCTTGAAAAACCAACTCCTCCCAAGGGGCCTACATGTGGACCGAAGTTGTTGGAATGGAAAGACCCACCATACCCAGAACTTGCACGACAGGAGGGACGGCAAGGCACAGTGGTGCTCCGTACAAAAATTGATATAGATGGTAAACCTAAACAAGTGGAAGTCGCTGTTTCCTCGGGCAGCGAAATCCTCGACCGCGCAGCTCTAGAATATATGAAGCTTGCCAAATTTTCTCCCGCATTGAAAGAGGGCAGCCCGATTCCTGCTGTAATTACCTTTCGCGTTCGATTCAAGCTGAATCCAAACGCTCATTAGCAGGGCTTCGTTTGTTTTCAGCTTCCGCTTTCTCGGGATTTAAGTAGGTCCAAAATATTCACTATACCCTGAATTAGCAGCTCAGTTTTTGGGTCGAGGTATTCTGCCAATTTTTTGGACACTTCTCCGTATCGACGGAGGTGCTCAGACTTGAGCTCGACCAAGTGTTCCCATAGCCAAGCACATCTGCTCCGAATAGCTGTCTTTGCGTTTTGAATAGATGGCTCAAGTAGCAGGGTCTGTTGTAATTCTAGTAGCAGATTTTTCATCTGCTTAACTTCCGATAATATTTTTTGCCGCTGCTGGCTTGAAAGTGTGTTGTGCTCTTTGAAAAGAATAGAGCTTATCTCTCGGCCATTTGCCCATTGCTCAATCTCGCAGAGCGCCTCATCGAAGATTGCTAGAGTTATCGCGATGCCGCGCTTATGGGCTTCGCTAATATCTGGGAATTTGCTGTTCATATCATTCTCATTGCTAATTTTTTTACTTTTAAACTGAATCCGCCTTTTATCCATTTTGCACCAATCGGCAGACGAAAGCGGCTGCAAGAATCGTAAGGACTGAGAAGACAACGAATGCAACTACGGCTGCTTCCAGCGCAAACTTAAGTGGCTGCGTATGGCTGGTATAGTGATGAGACCATTCTTCATAAGTAATCAAGAAAGCTGCTAGTGCAGCCAAAACACTCAGCGCCAATCCTATTGCAATAAAGGCGTTGTTCGGTGCCATTTTCAATTCCTCTTAAAAGGGCCAAGGTACCAAATTCAACAGTAGTCTTTGGATGATTTCAACACGTTCTATGGTTTTGTACAAAAGCCGCATCGTTAAATGTTTGGAATCTTCTAAATTCAAAAAACGCCATCCTTGCCAACCATCATTATGATTGCTCGGGACCACGAGTCTGATTCTTTGCCGAATTTCTCATGGCTAAAGCGATAATCATGTTTGCGGCAGAATTCCTCCAATTCATGTAGTAGCAGGTTCGTTTTAGCACGTTGCAGTTCGATTAATAAGTTCCTTGAGTTTGCGTCCGCAGCTAAATCTAATAGAGCAAAGAAATGCGGAACACATAGCCCATGGCTTTTTTCAAGAGCCCTTCGCATTTCTTGGTCATCAAGCCATTCGATTAGGGTACTTCCAAATCGGTTTCGGCATTCGTATTGCATGCGACATGCCGGACACTCCCCATCGGGCTGCCGCCAAGCTCTTTTGCCTTTTCGAATCATCATAGATGGGATTGCTTGAAGTTCGTCAAGCCTTCGCAGGAATAGTTTGACTTGGTCTTGGTACAAGATAGCAATTTCAAAGCCTTTCCCATGGTTTCGAAGGTAGTGTGCATGGCGTTGGCAATAGCCTTGGGAACGAATTAAAGCCTCGCGAACCCCGTTGTCGTTTACACCCTCATGCAATAGTGAATCAAAGTAGCATTTGATGCTGTTTGCTTCAACCTCGCATAAAGGGCAGTGTGAGGCATTACTGATTGCATCAAGCAGTTCATAATATGTAGTATGTTTCGAGACTTTACGTGAGCGCATGTTTGGCTTCCTTTGGCTTAATGTTGCTTGAACTATGAACAGTTAGTTTGTGTCGAATCAACAAATAATTCTAGCTCTTTTAAAATTTCACCCAATCTGTGTTGAATCGCTTCGAGCTTAGCTATATCAGATTGAACTGCTTCCGCTTGTTCCTTGCGCTGCCGGTAGGCTGCTTCTATAGCATCACGTGTAGCTGTGGCAACTTCGCGATATTGTTGTGTAATCTGGTTTGCAAATTTGCGGAATGTATCTTCGAGGTTTTGAAGGGTCGGCCAGCGCACGTTTTCGACGTTCTGCATTACTATGGTTTCTATCTGATTATATAGCCTGCGAATTGCACGGGAGCGACGAATTCGCATCGGGAGGAACCTGTCGATAAAATTCTCCGGTAGCAGGCTTAGTGAATAGCTCCATTGATGCGTAATCCAGTAGGGTCGCCGCTTGACCTCGAAATCTTCGCCTTCATCCTGTTTTTGATATGGAACGTTGAACAGCTCTGCCGCCGCTTTGCGAATGCTTTCTATGAGTTCGTTAGCGTGGTGCTTATGCCGTACAAATACTTCTTGCGCCCTCTTCCCCAACGTTCCCGATAGTTCGCCAAGTTCGTGCTCAAACAACACCGGAACCGCTTCCGCTAGTTCTTTGTAGATTTCGTCTTCGTTGAGCACAACACTATTAGAGTAATTTGTGCGCACAATTTCTAATAGCCGAGACTTTGCTTTCTTCCGCAGATGCTCGGCTTGTTCTTCAAGAAGAGCGATCATTCGTTTTCTATCGCCTTCTATAACATCCAACTGGACTAACCGCTGAGTTTCCACCTCATCAAGTTTTTTCTGAAGTAGCCGCATTCGCTCCTCAAGTTGGTCGAGAGGTATACGGAGCGATGCAAGAGAAATGCCGATGTAGAGAACGGCGTCCGATATAACGGTGCTTGCTTTTTTAGAGATAGCTTTTCGCAGGGCTGATGATTTTTGGTTTGCTAGAAATTCAACAAGGTGCTTTTGCACTGCTTGCATTCCGCTTTTTACCCAGCCTGCTTCATCTCCCGATAGCTTTGCCCGAAGTCCAACCCGGGCTGAGACGTAAAGTATTTTGATATTGTTATCGATTCCAGCGTGGTCTTTCAAAGCCTGTTTGAGGAACTCGATTGTCTTTGAAAGCTCTTCGTCCGAGAGGTAATCTGCTTTGTTTAGAATGAAGAATGTGTTTGTTGTCTTAGCCAGGACTTCTTTCAAAAAGTCGATTTCGACTTCTGTAATAGGGGGATCGGGAGAAATAATAAAAAGTGCAGCATCGCATTGTGAGAGAAAGTTCAAAGTTGCCTCAGTGTTGTGGCGGAACGTTGAGCCAATTCCAGGCGTGTCAATTAATACAACCCCTTGCTGAAGTAATGAAGAGGGGTATTCTAATACTACCTCGTGCACTCCTAGACGGTTGTGGGGATTTCTTTCCTCAGTAACATATTTTGCAAGGAATTCCGCAAGCTGTTCGGTTGTCCCTTCGGCAATCACATCTTCTGTTTTGCCATTTATGAATTTAACTTTTGCAGTACATTTCGGCCCGTACTGCACGAAGGTTGGTATTGCTGTAACAGGAATGACGGATGTGGGGAGCACATCAGCACCGAGAAGGGCATTGAGGAGTGTGCTCTTGCCGCGTTTGAATTGGCCAAGCGCTGCCAAATGGAACCGCTCTTCATTTAGTCGTTGCTTTAGTAGCTGAAGCCTCTCTAAGTATGAATCATAAGAGGGCCCGGCTTCTTCCAAAATATTCTGCGCCTGTGCGATTGCCAGGGCCGGTTGCTTGAGGTTTTTCCCCTCGGGTGAGATGCTGTTACTTTTTATTTCAAGTTTGTCATATTTCAATACTTCGCCCAAAACGAAAAACTCCCTCTTTTAGCCTTGGAGGGAGTTAAACGTCTATTTATAAAAACATGACTCCCGCCAAGGAACTTTGGATTTTTTTCCCTTGCAGGAGTCATCAGTCGTTCTAGACGATTCTGGGGGACTCCATCCCCTTTTCATTTGAATGATACCACAACAATTTTGAAAAAGCAAGTTGTATGTGAAGTAAATCAAGGGTTGACGGTATTCCAAGCGGAAAGTTATATTGAATCGGAGGGACCCAGATGACGCCAAAACAACGAATGTTGGTGACCATGAGGCATGGCATACCAGATAGGGTGCCGGTTGCGCCAGATATGTCGAATATGATTCCCGTGCGCCTAACTGGGAAGCCATTTTGGGATATCTATCTCTATCAGAACCCTCCGCTTTGGAAGGCGTACATTGATGCTGTGAAGTACTTTGGCTTCGATGGTTTTCTAGACTACCAGGTCAATGTTATATTTCCCGATGAGGCGAGCCCTCCCGATGATCAAGTCAAGACAGTGATTGTCGAGAAGACTTATGAAAGAATTATCACCCGTTCGTTTCGCGAGGAGGACGGAAAGCGCACCTGGTTTCCACTAGTTACAGTTTACCCACGTGATAATCCGCCGACGGGCGGCGTCCACTTTAGCAAGCTTGGCCTTCCCGAGACGCCAGAGAAATGGGAACCAATTGAGGATATAAAAGAATGGCCCACAGGCGAAGAGTTGTTCAAGTTGGCTTATGAAATGATGGGCGACTCTGGAGTTGTTGGCATCACCTGTGGAACAAGCGTGGTCGTTGGGAGCGATGCCGCTGTCTATGAGTATTTCGATAACCCTGAAGTTGTGCGGGAGCGGTCAAGAAAGATAATTGAAAACTCCCGCAGAAGGTTCGAAAATATCCTTCGCATGCAGGTTCGCCCTGATTACGTGAGCTGTGGTGGTTCTGGGACGCTTATTTGGCAGAATATCGAAATATTTCGCGATGTCTCATTGCCTGTAGTGCAGGAGGTTACTCGACTCTGCAAGAATGCTGGAATAGTGAGCCATATTCATTCATGTGGGCCCGAAGCAGAACTCGTCAAAATATGTGCCGAAGAAACCGACCTCGACGTGATTGACCCATTGGAGGCACCCCCTATGGGCGACTGTAACCTACGAGAGCTGAAAGAAAAATATGGCGATCGGTTGGTTCTCAAGGGCAATTTGAATACGGTTGAACTCATGCTTAGGGGATCCTACGATGACGTTTTTCAAGCGTCAAAGCAGGCAATAAGGGATGCAGGCGAAGGCGGCGGTTTTATTCTTTCAACCGGAGACCAGTGTGGGCGCGATACTCCAGATGAAAACATTCGGGCGATGATTCACGCTGCTGAGGAATTCGGCAGCTATAAATAAAATTGGCGCCCCGGACAGGAATCGAACCTGTGCACCGGGCTCCGGAGGCCCGCGCTCTATCCCCTGAGCTACCGGGGCGTTCAAACATTATATTACTTGAATTTGGTTTCGAAGTCAATCAAGAGCAAGCATGCCGATGCCTGCAAATTCCCAAGCACATTGATTCATAATTAACAGGTGGTTATAATATCCGCTAGTATCTTAAAAAGTTGGTGAGTGATCATTTGATGGACAAGTTTGCTATTTCAACGCTATTAGTTTTTATGGTATTTGGCTTAACAGCCGTAAAGTCAGACTATGTCAAAGGAGCAGAAAAGCAAATGTATGACATTCCTAGACCAGAGCATCCTAGGCCAGATTTTATGAGGGCAGCTTGGCAGAATTTAAACGGCAAGTGGCAGTTCGCTATAGACAATGAAAAGTCAGGCATGGAAAAGGGCTGGCATACTGGCCACGACTTCCCATCTGAGATTCTTGTGCCATTTTGCCCGGAGAGCAGGCTTTCCGGAATTGGAATGACAGATTTCATGAATGCTGTGTGGTACCGCCGGCATTTCAAGGTAGACAAGGCGCTTCAAGGCAGACGCCTGCTTCTTCATTTTGGTGCTGTAGACTATGAAGCTCGCGTTTGGGTCAATGGCCATGAGGTTGCCCATCATAGAGGCGGCTATACTCCGTTTAGTGCGGATGTCACCGATGTAGTTGATATGAATGGCGAGAATGAGCTTGTGGTGTATGCCGTAGACGAATTGCGCACCGGGTTCCAACCCTCAGGTAAACAAAGCCATCGGCTTGAGTCATATGGATGCATGTATACGCGCACAACTGGAATTTGGCAGACAGTTTGGCTTGAGGCTGTGCCAGAGACGTACATCTCATCGTTAGCAATTTGGCCTGATGCAATGAATGGCCGGGTTGCGCTTGAAATTGGAATCACAAATCCTGCGAAGGAAATTTCACTTGAGGCAAAGGTGCTCACTGGTGGAAAAGAAATTCGCTCCGAGAGCCTCAAGCAAATCAGTGGACAGAATGTGCTTACTATCAGTATACCTAGGCCTAAGCTGTGGTGGCCTGGGCGTCCGTTTCTCTATGACCTGCGCCTTTGCCTCCTTAAGGATGGAAAAGTTACTGATGAAGTGATGTCCTATTTTGGCTTGCGGGATGTGCGCATTGATGGCGACCGTGTGCTCATCAATGGCAAGCCTATATTCATGCGTCTTATTCTGGACCAAGGCTTCTGGCCAGATGGAATCTACACGGCGCCGTCGGATGCCGAACTCAAGGCGGATATTCAGAGGAGCATGGCTTATGGATTCAACGGTGCCCGCCTTCATCAAAAAGTCTTCGAACCGCGCACCCTCTATTGGGCGGACAAGCTTGGATACATCCTGTGGGGCGAATTCCCCGACTGGGGTTGCTCAATTGCAAATCATCCACAGGCGCGCGAGAACTTTATCCGCGAATGGACGGAGGTCGTCCTGCGCGATAGGAACCATCCTGCGATTATTGTATGGATGCCTCTGAACGAGGCGCATTCCAGCCATGATCGCTACCTTCCAGTTTTCTTCCGCGAACTTTATAATCTAACAAAGCGTCTTGATCCTTCGCGCCCATTCATTGATGCCAGCGGTTATACACACGTCATAACGGATATCTGGGACCTCCACGATTATGACCAAAATCCTAAGTCGTTTGCCGAGCGGTACGGCCCCTTTGGCAAAGACCCGAAGACTGAGACCCTGGCGCGCAATGACCCAAAGTTCGAGCCGCCATATACTGGCCAACCGGTCGTCGTTAGCGAGTATGGCGGAATTTGGTGGAACCCCGGACAAAAGGACGACAAGGCATGGGGTTATGGAGATCGCCCGAAAACTGAAAAGGAATTCATTGAGCGTTATAGGGGACTTGCAAACGTGCTTCTCGAAAATCCACACATCGCTGGTTTCTGCTATACCCAGCTTACGGATGTAGAGCAAGAGGTCAATGGACTTTATACCTACGATAGGAAGCCTAAATTCCCGCCGGAAAAGCTGAAGCCAATCATTGCGAAAAAGGCGGCAATTGAGAGGTAGTGAAATGAGCCTCATGCTGGCCCTTTAATATTTTGTTCCGTGGGCGGCAAAGTAATACATGTTCTCCTATTTGCCTTTCTGACTCGTAGGTGGCAGGTGGATGGGGTTGCCATTAATACCCGATGCGCATTTACTCGCAATTTACACCAAGGAGAGTAGCTGATGATTAGGATAATTCTACTATTGCCCCTGGTCTGTATGGTCTATCCACCATCCTTAGCAGGTGAGTTAATCTTGCAAGAGAGTTTTAAAGGCGGGAAGTTAGATTCTTCATGGCATCTGCATGTTTCAAAAGGGAATGAAATTGTTTTGAAGGATGGCGTCGCCGAGATTAGGGCAAATCTTCATACCTATGCGCATATCTCTCGGCAGCTTGGTGTAGACAATGTTACTGTAAGAGCACGTATTAAACCCTCATCGCCCGCAGGGATAAGTTGGTGTACGTCCATTTTCCTTGTCTGGAATACGGCAAATTGGTGTCAAATGGGTATGATAAGCGGGCCGGACGGCATCAATCGGTTCTATGCCGCCGAGACTCTCGAAGGTTTCACTCTGGAGAGTTACCTCGAGCCGTGCGATCATCTCCTTCCGCATTACTTGCGCATTGAGCTGGGGAAAGATGTGCTCCGTTATTCAGTTTCCGATGACTGCAAAAAATGGAAAACACTCCGCGTCATTCGCCGTCCTGTTCAGCTAAGTGGAGCCCCAACTTCACTAATCGTTGGAAAAGGGTTTTCAAATGATAAGCCTAATTACTCGAATCCCGACCTTGACAATGATTACTCAGATCGTGGGCCGTGGGTAATATCGGAGATTTCAGATATTCGAGTAGAAAAGACTTCGCCCAAGCAGCTCGCCCTTAAGCCCGCTGAAAGAAGATCGCTTAGCGAAGCTGGCTTGGACCCAGTGGGCAAGATTGTTCTTCGCGGGAAAGATGATCCAACGTTCGAAAAAGTGGCGAAGTTCTTCCCGAAGATGAAATATCCGAAAGAGGCAGTGGGCGTCCCAGAGCATCCAACAGATATTGCTATTGACCACCTTGGGCGTTTACAGCTCAATTACAACCAGCCGCCAATTGCGTGGATTGAGATTGGCAATCCAGGGGTTCCATTTGGCGATGAGAAAACCCCAATCGAGAGAAAGTGGCTAAGCGGGTATATTCCTGTGTTGACCCTAACTACCCGACGAAATGACGTTGAGTACCGGCAGACCGTCTTTGGCTGGTCTGAAGGTATGAGCCCTGATACACCGCTTGTTGCTTTCATATGCTTGGAGGCGCGTCGGCTAAAAAAGAATGCCAAAATTCCTACCTCCATTACTCTAGTGGCTAATGGAGAACGTCATCAGTTCGAGCTGATATCCGAAGAATCTTCTCAAGGCTTACAAATCGCTTGCATAAAAATGGGATGGCCAGATGCAAAAGATATCTCAAAAATCTCTTTTTCAGAGTATAATGCCGCCTTAAACGAGGTAGCAGAATTTTGGCGGCGGCTTCTAAACAGGGTTGCGGTTTTTGAGGTTCCCGAACAGAGGATAAATGATGCTTACAGAGCATGGCTTGCATATTCTCAGCTCAACGTGGATAAAATAAACGGCATTTACGAGCCCCACGATGGAATTGGGTTCTATGAAGAGAACTACGGGTATAGCTGTACGCTTCACTGCATTGCCCTTGACATGTATGGCTTGCATGATAAAGCAGAGCGCTACCTTGATTCCATTCTGCATTTCCAGCAACCCGACGGCTTGTATACGCAGAACTTTGGCTTGCCCGATATGGGAACGCTTCCTATCGCGCTTGTGGAACATTACAATTTCACGGGCGATAAAGGGTGGCTCAGCCGAGTTGCGCCCAATATTGTGAAAATTGGCGACTGGCTAATCCGAAAGCGAAAAGAAGCACCAAAGGAAGGAATCACCAAGGGCCTAATCAAGTTTCGCCCATACTGCGATTACTCTGAGCCAGAGGTTAACTACTTTTCGGACGCCTACTGCTGTGTTGGCCTTGAGAAAGCATCAGCCGCACTCGAGGCTGTTGGGATGAAGGAAGAGGCGGAGCGATTCCGAAAGGAAGCCGAGGCATACCGTGCAGATATACTAGCCTCAATGGACGCAGCTGCTATCGAGCTTGAAGGCAGAACAGTACTTCCACTTGTGCCGGAAAATCACCGACTCCTAAAGTCAAGCGGCTATACCGGCGGAGATTATTATGGTTTGGTTGCTTGTTGCCTTCTAGAGTCTGAGTTTTTGCCAGCTAATGACAAGCGTGCCTATTGGATAACCGATTTCATAGAAAGAAAGAACGGACTAATAGCGGGCGTCTGCAAGTTTCAAACCGGCGGCATAGACCACGCATATACATACGGTTACCTTCTCACCCAGCTGAAGCGTGGTGATCCAAGGAAGGTCATACTAGGCCTCTATGGAATGCTTGCCTATGGGATGACACGTGATACTTATTCGGGGGTCGAATGCACGTTTGCAGTCAATGGCTCGAATATGTGGACGCTTCCGCATCTTTATTCTGCAACCCAGCAACTTCGGACGCTCCGCATGATGCTTCTTCGCGAAGAAGGTGATAATCTCCACATCGCCGAAGCGGTTCCTCGGGCATGGCTGGGGGATGATAAGGTGGTTGAGGCCAGATGGGCGCCAACTCACTTTGGGAATGTTTCGTTCCGCATCGTATCGAAGGTTAGCGAGGGACAAATTGAAGTGAGCATTACTCCGCCTTCGCGTAAGCCACCTAAGAGGATTCTTATCACTTTGCGCCATCCAAAATTCAAGCCAATTAAGGCGGTCTACCTAAATGGTTTGAAGATTAACAAATATAAGGGTGAAACAATTGAGGTTTCGGCTACTGAAAGGCCAATCAAACTCATTGTTAGGTACGAGTAGAAAAATCGGGGAACAACGCAATGAAGATTAAAGTACTAATTATGCTGCTTTTGTTTGCTTCCACCGTTCCGACTCTGGATGCCGAGCAGTTCAAAATTCGGGGCATAAAGGGTCTGTGGTGGGAAGGAATAGAGAAGTACCAACTGGCACTTCCCTGGCTTGCTGAGCATAATCTAAATTTTCTTATGATTTGTTATTCCTCGTTCCCCGCTAGTGGAATGCGCTGGCGCTCCCAGTATACACCCGATGAACAAAAGGCGATAGGGAAATTAGCCGAAGAAGGGCGCAAGCTGGGAGTGGATGTATGCCTCTCCTTCAACCCTGGCATTTGGAGCAAACCACCGCTAGTATATTCGAGCGATTCTGACTTTGAGATAGCACTCAACAAAGTAAAAACTATGCATGCTGCCGGAGTGCGATGGTTTGCCCTATGCCTGGATGACATAAACCGTGAACTTCAGCCAGAGGACAAAGCCAAGTTCGGTAGCCTTGCCGCAGCTCAAGTATATTTCGTCAATCGCCTCTGGAATAGCATGAAGGAACTCAAGCCTCGTCCAAAGCTAATATTTTGCCCCAGTGCCTACCTTACAGCTGATATGGAGCGACATATGGATTATGTTGAGGCGATTGGGAAGGGGATTGATAGCGAAGTAATGATGTTTTGGACTGGCCCCCAATGCTGTTCGTCCTCAATCACTGCTGACGATGCCAGACTGGTGGCGAAGTGGATTCGCAGAAAACCATTTGTTTGGGATAACTATCCGGTGAATGATATGTTCCCTTGGCGGCCGCTCCTTTCTCCACTAAAGAATCGTTCTGCTGACCTTGCGGGCGTAGTCTCAGGCTATATCGCCAACCCAATGAAGCAATGGTATGCCTCAACAATACCATTGGCTACTACCGCTGCCTATCTTAATGACCCGGAGCACTACGACCCCTGGGCAGCTATGGAGAAGCTAATAAAAAGCTATCCGCTGGAACAACAACGCGCAATTCGCCTGTTGGTCGAGCTGTATGGGTGTTCTTTTTGGGGCGAGAAGAATTGGCCGCCACAGCCGCCATTGGGCGACCGCGAACAGGCATGGAAACAATTGCCTAAGTATCGCGCATTAAGAGCTGCCTTTTTAGCCCAGCCTTCTCTGAAAAATTTGTGGGAGGATGTTCGCGATACAGTGGAGCAGGACATTGCTTTGCTGGAAAAGATGGTGGCTAACCGTCGTATTTCCTCGCCGCTAAAGGCAACCGGGCTCGATTTTGAAGGAGGGGCGGCTTCCCTCTTCGGCTGGCTGAAATTTGGCTATCAAGTCAATTATGTATATGCGAAACAAACTGGCAAAGACGAGATGCATACTGAATTGTGGCTTGAAACGGTGCCCAAAGGAGGAGCAAGGCTTAAACTTATGGCGAGAAATGATGATTTGGGCGTCAATGGCAAAGTTTGCATCCGACTCAATGATTATGTGATATATCAGGGGCCTGCCAACTTTTCGACGACTAACTTTGAGACAAAGGAGTTCGGTGTTCCTGCCTCAGCCCTAAAAACTGATGGAAATATGCTTAGCATCCAAATGATTGAGAATCAGGGTACTTTAGGCATGCCACCTTGGTTTATGGTTGCTGAAGCTGAGCTGGTTCCATTAGATTAGTTATCCACCATCAATGGGCGTGAAGTATTTCTCTCTATTGCTTGACGGGGACAAATTTGACTGCATCTGCCAGAACGTTCCCATCAGCATCATTACTGAACTCTACCAATCCTTTACTTCCCTTTTCAAAGCGGAAAGTTCCGAGCTTGAACCATTCACCTTTCATTTGGCGAAGGTTGACAGTTGTTTTATACAATCCATCTGCTGAGCGAATCTCCACAGGTGCGTTTGAGGCATGATCGGAGATTGGGTCGGGTCCAAACCACGCATAGACGGCATAGCTTCCTGTTTTGGGGATGTTCGGTCTGAAGACAGCTTTTGAGTCTCCCGTGCCTTTCCACGCCCAGCGAGTGCCGAGATAGTAACCGATTTGCTGGCTCTCAGTGTTTGGCGTCATGTACCACTTGCCTGAGAACGAGACTGCTGGCGGGGAGTCCGTGTCATCAATGACGATTGCCCCGCGTTCCTCCTTCGGCCTGGCCGGCGGGATTTCTGCGGCATTCAATCCGCATTGAAGGTTCGCCTTTGCAGGATTGGCGATGGCTTCTTGGCCAGCCATGCGGTTTGCTGTGATTACAGCTGACTTTGTTTGACCGCGAAGTGCAACTTGCCGTCCTTTTGACATAAAGTTACAGCCATTTACGAGCAAATTGCCGCCAAAGGTTTCTATCGCTGGGATATTCTTACCCTCGGCATCCCATTGGCAGAAGTTGCAGTTATTGAACGAGATGGTGCCCGTGCCTGCAATTCTAGCGATTTGGTGCGCCGGTCCCCAAAATGAACAGTTTTGGAACGATACAACGCCAGTATGTGAGGCTTTTACCACAACTTCTGTTGGCTTTTCGCCTAGGAAGCTAACAAATTCGCCATTTGTGATGAGTAGTCCTGGCGGCTGAGTTTGTTCCACGAGGACGGCGATGTTGCATGCGTCTGCGCCAATTCCAAGCAGGTTGCCGTTCATTGGCCCGTTTTCTTTGCTGATAAATCGGTAGCCAATACCATAGCCGAAACAAAAAGTATTGAACACATATTCCCAATCTGTGCGGGCAAAAATAAATGCCTCGCTATTTTTTGTCATCCATTCTCTGATGCCGGTGGTTTCGTCCCAGTTCCAGAAGGGCCAGAAGTGGACGTTTTCGATTCGGCCAATGTCATAACATTTGTCAACGAAAATACCTCGCCTAAGAGGTTGGCCATATAAGCCGCGTATATAATGCCGACCAGATGGATTCGTGCCAAAGTCCACACCTTGGTATGGATTTACTAGGAGACAGTCAATGATAGAGGGATTGTCTCCACCAGCGCAGGAAATACACCATGGATATTTCTTGATGGAGTCTGGCTTCTGGTTTGGATAGAAAACCGTAATTCCTTTGATTGTTGAGTTGGCGCCGAGGGTGATAAATGCTGGTCCATCTTCTGAATTCTCGCCCTCAACTGCAAGCAAAGTGCTTCCTTTGTGTTGACTGAATGCTGTGGGAATCTTCCATACGCCTTCGAGCGTTGTATTGTTTGGTATTCTGATGTGCGATTTTATTAGATAGTTGCCAATGGGGACAAAGACAGTTGCGCCGTTTTCGCCGGCGGCTTTGAGCGCTGCTTCGAATGCGGGAGTATCATCGGTAACTCCGTCACCTTTCGCTCCAAAGTCCCGAACATTGAGGGTATTTGATGGTGAACTTTGCTGAGCATGCACGGTTGATGCTATGATTGAAAATGTTGCAAGACACAGAACAAGCACCTTCATATTTACCTCTTTATTTGAAGTTAATTCGTAGGTTTCTAGCCATTATAGTGGATATTGCTTACAGTGGGCAACTTTGGGAGGTATCTAAGCTTGGAGCAGAGAATTGATACAAGCGGCTATGTTGGGAAGAATGTTTAAACGTCTATCAGAAATCGATTTTCGATGTGTGCTGTTTGTTGTTTTTGTTGCCCTGTTGTTTTTCGCTTGGGCAAACAGGTTTATTCAGGATGACGCCTTTATATCCTTCCGCTATGCGCGTAATTTAGCAGAAGGCAATGGCTTGGTTTGGAATTGTGGTGAGCGGCTGGAAGGTTACACAAACTTCCTGTGGACGCTGGCGATGGCGATTCCACATTATCTGAAACATGATCCTGTCGCTTTCTCATTCTTTATGGGGATGGCCTTTTTTGCTCTCACGTTAGCGTTCACCTATAAGTTGGCAGTTTCGCTTCTGGAGTCACACTGGCTTGGTATACTCACTCTTGTTTTGCTTGGCACGAACTATTCGTTCAGCTGTTATGCTACTGGCGGTCTTGAGACGCAAATGCAGACCGCCTTTTTTGTAATCGCAGCATATCTTGTTGTAGGTTCGATGAAACAAGGGTCGTTCAATGTTGGGCGCACGTTATTCCTATCGCTTATCTCCGCTCTGGCAGTTCTTACGAGGCCCGACTCGGCGCTTCCTATGGCCGTTTGGCTTGGGGTTAGCGGTTACCTTATTTTACGCGAGAAGAGTAACAGGAAAGCAGCTTTGCTTTTTGCGCTGATAGGTCCAATTGTTGTGATTATAGGCGCATGGGTGTTTTGGAAGATTGGTTATTATGGCGAAGTTTTGCCGAATACGTTCTATGCAAAGGCATCTTCTATCACTTCGCCTATTCGCGGACTTAAATATGTATATGCGTTTTTCTCATCATATTGGCTATTTGTCTTTCCTCTCTTGGTAATCGCGGCAGTAAAAAGCATGAACTCACGCCTGGCGGTTCTGGCTGTCGGGACGCTTGTCTGGCTAGCGTATGTTGTGAAGGTTGGCGGAGATTTTATGGAGTTTCGCTTTATTGTGCCTGTGATGCCGTTCATATTCGTGCTGATTGTCTGGGTTTCATGTGTGTTCATAAAGAATAAGGCGGTTCAGGTAGCGCTTGTTGCTTTGGTTTTGTTTGGCTCTTTGCAATATATGACTGTCGGCCGAACTTTCTATCAGACGGGTTTGAACGAGAATGGAATTAGCACGATACCCGAACAATACGAATACGTTATTGGCAAGGATGGACAGCCTGGTTGGATTGAGATGGGCTTAGCACTCCGCGAGGCTTTCCCAAAGGGCTCTAAGGTGTTAATTGGTGTTACGCCTGCAGGTGCAATTCCATACTACTCTGAGTTGCAGTCGCTCGATATGCTTGGGATTAATGACCGCTGGGTGGCGAGGTATGGAACGGTAATTGGGGACTATCCAGGCCACCAAAGGTTGGCTACTGTGGATTATATGTTAAAGCGTAGAGTTAATCTTGTTATCAACCATCCGCTTCTTATTGGGCCAGGTGAAACAGCGCGTGAATACATTCCTCATTTCTTCCGTCGAATACTCCATGGCGGAGAAACGTTGAAGTCTATTCCGGCTGGCTCAAGAATGTTGGAGATACCTCTCCATGGAGGCTATCGTTTGCTGGTTCTATATTTGGTTCCGAGCCGTGAGGTGGATGATGCTATTGCAAGGCACGGCTGGCCTGTATGGCGGTTTTAGCGACCTGTATTCGAGTGCTTTTATTAATCATCAAAACAAGGCTTATAGTTCCATTTATTCTTGAGTATCCATTTTAGGACGTACCATTTTCGTTTTTTAATCTCTGGGGCGACGCTTCCTATCATCCAGCATCGTTTCCGACAATTGCGTGCCATCTTGCGAACTTCTTCTGCTCGTGGGCTCGCCCATATCTCCTCGAAGGTTTGCTCCTTAATATTGCCCATGACCTCATCAAGCACGTTGCAAGGCTTAATATCGCCCCAAGGCTCGCAGAGAAAGACGTCTGTGCCCATATTGCAAGGCAATAGGCGCTTGCCGCCGTTTACATAGTTTATGATGCCGTGATTGAAGTAAGCTCTGTACCAATTTTTCAGTCTTTTGGTCTTAAAAAGCTCGCGAATCAGTTCGGTGAAGGATTCCGTTATTTCTTCTTTTTTTGTAATCTCGTTGTCAAATTTGTGGAAGTAATAGGAATTATGAACAATCGCAGTGGCAAACTCCACTTTAAGATGCTTTGCCAGCTCGTAAAGCTCTAATAAATCCTTAGCATTTCGGTCGGAAACGGTGATTCCAAAGCCGATATCTTTCATTCCCATGCGCTTAAGTTGCAAGAGCGTGCGCAAGCCATGGTCAAAGCCATCTTTGATACCGCGAAGTTCGTCGTTCGCCGCAGGCAGGCCTTCGATGCTGATACGTATGCCAATGTCTCCTTTGAACTTTTTAGCAAGAGCAACAATCCTATCTGTGAAGTAGCCATTTGTGCTTATGCAGATTCGGTCACATTTTGGCTTAACAATGTTTACAATCTCTTCAAGGTCTTCGCGAAGAAATGGTTCGCCCCCTGTGATATTCAAGAACTTAAGTCTGGGGAACCGTTCATAGTACTTTGGATCCATTTCCTGTTCGGGGCTTGTTGGAAATTGCCAGGTATTGCACATGTGACACCGTGCGTTGCAACGGTAAGTAGCGACAAGAATGCCTTCCATCTTTTCCTCGCGTTTATTTGGTGAACTAGCCCTATAATACACCGAAGAAGAATAAAATGCAAGAAAAACAAGAATGGGCCCAAAGAGTAAATATATTCAGCTTCAATCCTGTTTTCAGCTAAGGTTTATAAACAACGAAATTGAAAATTCCTTGGGATTTTACACCAGACAAGTTAAAGATGGTCACTACTAGCTTGCTTGAGACCGAGCTGACCATGGCAAATCTGGGCCCTGTTAACCCCACAACGTTTGCAACTGCAACGTGGGTTAGGGTGCTGTACCCGCCGGGGATAGTGATTCTATACTCTTGGTTTGCAGAATCCCAGGTGCTGCTTACGCCTGAGGTGCCCGCCTGCAACGTTCCGTCTGAATTGACGATTCCATAAGCTATAGGCACACTAGGCTTGCCGGTAGGGAAGGTTAGGTCTCCTGCGACGTACACATCGCCGTTGAAATACCCGGCTCTACCTGATGCTGAGAATGCGTAAATTGCATCACCGCTGCCGTTTGTAGTTACGTACAAGGCATTTGAAGAGCTACTGGTGTTATTAATCTGGAAGTTGCCTGCATTCCCTGTGCCTGTATTAATAGCACTCACTGCGTGCCCGCTTCCATTCGTAGACGCAAACAAAGCATTTGAGTTGCTGGCGCTGTTTATTGAAAAACTTCCTGCTGAACCAGTTCCAGAAGACAAGGCGTATATTGCGTCTCCGGCACCTTGGCTGTTGGCATATATCACTCCTCCCGTGCCGCTGTTTCTGAGCCAGAATAGCGTGGAGCTGCTGGAAAATATTGTTGAAAATGGAAGATTTAAGCCATCTGCTTGCCACGTGCCGTTGCCCATTCCGTCACACTTAAGCACATATCCGTTTGTTGCTCCTGTAGTGAGCTTGAAACCCGTCATCTGTGCTGTGCCAGCAATATCAAGCCTAGATGTTGGGTTACTCGTACCTACTCCTAGATTTCCGGTTACATATGCAGAACCCAACAATTCGCCTGCAAATCCGCTTCCGGTAGCTTGGGCTCTTAAAGCTGGTCCTAGTCCATTAGTATAGGCATATATTGCTGGTGAACTATTTGAAGAATTATAAATGCTAAAATCCCCTGCCTTTCCCAGTGCTACGTTTGCTGCTTGTAGCGACGTTGCACTACTTGTTGCGTTGTCCACGCCGAAATACGCGCAGGCGCCGCTTTTTGCGGTTGTTGTAACTACCAAACCATAGCCTCCATCCGACCGGAAGCTGCCAGCTGCTCCTGTTCCGGAGTTTGTGGCAGAAATAAGGGAATTGGGAGAATCAATTGCTCCCGAGAGGATTAACGGAGGTGTTACTTCCTCGGCTTTTTTTGAACGCAACGCATATCCGGCGCTGACAATTCTGACCCTTGGTGTCAGAATATTCCCTTCTACTGAGGTTTGAAGCCACGTCAGTCCTGTGAAAGCGCTATCGGGGAGGGGATTGACTGACCCCAAGAGGACGTTAAATAACCCCTGGCTTACTTGCACGCCGTTTTGAGTCTCTGTCCAAAGCAAAGAGCCTGCAGTGGCGTCGTTGTATATTGCGAAGGAAAGGTTGTAGGTGCCGTTCAATGGGTTGCCCGCGGCATCGGTCAACTTGCCCTGATACGAAATCATTGTCGGCACGCTAGCAGTTGATGGAAGTATAAACGCAAGAATCCCTAATGTAACGAGCAGTGCTGGGAAAATTCGGTTCATTTTAGTGCCTCCTAAAAATTTAAAATGGTTAATCCCGGGGGAGATAATAGGCAATAAAAGCCTGCAGGAATGGGGAAGCAACCAATTACAGTATAGCTTCAGTTTGGAATGTGTCAACTGTTATTTTTACTGGTTAGCTTGCGCATTTGGCAAGTTAAATTGCACGGTACCATCGGCGGCCTAAAAGTGAAAAAGGGAAGGTTTTCAAACCCTTCCCTTTTTCTCGGAATCAGACTAAGCTATAATAGGCTTACCAGCGCTCTCGGCGCTCGCGCCCTCGGCCACGGTCGCCGCCTCGGTTTCCACCACCGAAGCCGCCACGACCACCGCCGTACCCACCGCCTCGGCTCTCTCTCGGCCTAGCCTCGTTTACGGTGAGCGTCCGGCCCTGGTATTCTTTGCCGTTTGTCTGCTCGATTGCATCCCCAGCGTTTTCCTCAGGGATGTCTACGAATCCGAATCCGCGTCCAGCAACGATTCTTACATCGCTAACTGGACCCCACGGCTCGAAGAGGCTTCCAAGCTCCTCTTCTGTGGTTTGGTAGGACAAATTGCCTACATACAGTGACTTTACTGCCAACTGCTCTCCTCTTTCTGGGACCGTTGTCCCGCGTATTGAAATCAGCAAGCTTTTTAGCCACGGGGCTAATTCATTGCAGCCGAACGATCCCGAGAGAAAGAACAGTTCGCAGCACGAATCAAACACACACGAGGCTCAATACATGCTTGCCTTAAACATTATACCCTATAAATTTCGAAATATCAACTAATTTTTAGGCTATCTTCTCAGATATGCTCTTTGCCTGGCTGAACAAAAGCAAATAGTCACGTCCCCCGGCTTTTGAATCTGTGCCGGACATATTGAATCCACCGAAGGGATGTGCTCCAACCATTGCGCCTGTTGACTTCCGATTGAAGTAAAGATTCCCTACGTGGAACAAATCGGCTGCCTTCTCCAATTTCTTTCTGTTAGTCGAATAAACAGACCCAGTGAGTCCATATTCTGTGCAATTTGCGATATCGAGAGCATCGTCGAAATTCTTGGCTTTGATAATTGCAAGCACTGGGCCAAATATTTCTTCTTGGGCTATAACGGCGTTTCGGTCGACTCCCTCAAAAATCGTGGGTTCAATAAAGTAGCCGGGCAGCTCCTCAATTTTCTTGCCACCGAGTATTAGTTTCCCCTCACGATTGCCAATCTCAATGTAGTCAAGTATTGTAGACATGGCATCCAAGCTGATTACTGGCCCCATGTAATTATCAGGATTTCTGACGTCGCCTACGGTAATTTTTTTCACGCGCTCAACAAGGCCTTCTACAAAGTCGTCATATACTTCCTTTAGCACGATGGCACGTGAGCACGCGGAGCATTTTTGACCCTGATAGCCGTATGCGGAAACCGTTACACCCTCGATAGCCGAAGCTAGGTTTGCCTCGCTGTCAACGATGATGGCATTCTTTCCTCCCATCTCGGCAACTACGCGTTTAATCCATATCTGTCCAGGTTGGTGCCTGGCAGCAAGTTCGTTTATCCTAAGGCCAACTTCCTTTGAACCGGTGAATGAGATGAACCTGGTTTTCGGGTGCGCCACAAGCGCTTCACCTAGTTTTCCACCGGGACCAGTGACGAGATTCACTACCCCTGGCGGTAGGTCCAGCTCTTCCAATAACTCCACGAATTTGGTTGCACAGCCCGGAGCTTGACTTGATGGTTTTAGTACTACTGTGTTTCCTGCGGCAAAGGCTGCTGTCGTCATACCTGCCATTATTGCGACAGGAAAGTTCCATGGTGGTATTACAACCCCAACGCCGAGCGGAATGTAGCGGAGGCTGGGTACCTCGCCAGGATAAGGGGTCACTGGCTGAGGTTCACCATATCTTAACGCCTCATGGCCATAAAATTCGACTAAGTCAATGGCTTCTGCAATGTCGGCATCTGCTTCAACCCATGATTTTCCGACCTCAAGAATGAGCCAAGCGGCGAACATGTTTCTCTTTTGGCGAAGTTTGTCGGCCAGGCGGAAACAAAATTCTGCTCTTTTTTCTGCCGGAGTGAACCGCCATGTCTCGAATGCCTTTAGCGCCGCCTCAATTGCTTTAATGCCAATTTCTGGCGTGCCTAGTTGAAAAAGGCCAAGCACTTCGTCGGGATTGGATGGATTGTGTGAGGCGAATTGGTCTTTAGCTTTAAGATGCTTGCCGCCGATTACTAAGTCATATTCACGGCCAAATGTTTTTTCTACCTCTGCAATCGCTTTTTGCATTTTCTCGCGAGTCTCAGGGTTCGAGAAGTCTTGGAATGCTTCGTTTCTAAACTCGGGTCGTTTCATTGGTACCCCCTCTAACACTACTAAATAGGTTATTGTATTCAAAAAAGAAGTCCGGCATCTGACCTCCTGTCGGTTTTTGGGGCCGGACTTCTGCTCCCTTATTGGTTTTCACTACGGATGAGCTTTGTTCCTCCTTTGCGAATCCGAAACTACAATGTCAATGGGTAACTTTGATTCATGAATGTTTCCAACGCTTTTTCATATTCCTGCCGCTTTGATGCAAAGTCCGCCCGTCCCATAAGGGCGTAAGTCATGTTTTTGCCTTCCTCTACGCCCGGTTGATTAAATGGATTGACATGCCAGAGCTTTGCTACGAATATGGTTAGCGTCTCCATGAAATAGAATAGGCCGCCAATGGTTGGTTCGGAGATGTCGCGGAGTATCAGTCGGTAACAAGGCCGGCCAGCTTTTACAAGGCTCATCTCGGTTGAAAGCTGCTCTACTTTGAGCAAATCGCTGAGCGTGTGGCCCCCGAAATAGGCATACTCGACTTCAGAAGGGAATTCATTTGTCAGTTTGGTGGAGGCGGGCCATGAATCAATGGTGACGAAGCCGTAGACTTTGTCGTTCGGCCCCTCTTTGAACAATTGTAGAACGGAATGTTGGTCTGTTGCACCAAGCGCCGCAAAAGGAGTTGTACCTGAATGAACAACTTCCCCTGTTATTGAAGTCTCTTTGCCCAGGCTTTCTGCCCAAAGTTGTTCAAACCACAGCCCAAATTCCGAAAGCACATTGCCGTAGTTAAATAAAACATGAATTTTCTTACCTTTGTCTGCAAGTGCCGCAAGGGCTGACCCTAACATTAGAATTGCATTTTCAATGTTGTCTTTGCCAACTATTGCCTCATGTATTTTTGTTGCACCTTTTACCAGGCCATCGGAGTCAATGCCTACGAGTTCAGCGGGTAGGAGGCCCGCTGGTGAAAGTACACTATATCTGCCGGGAAGGTCACCTGGAATATGCAATAGATGGCACCCGAGTTCCTGCGCTATGTGATTGATTCCGTTGTCTTTTTTGTCGCAAATGATGACTATATCGGAGGGATTCCCGCCAGCGTCCTTATACCTTTTATAGAAATACAAGAAATTTGCAGCAGGTTCGGGCGTGGAGCCTGATTTACTTATATACACCAAGGCTGTCTTTCTAAAATCAAGTAAATCAGCCAGCTGTTCTGCCAAAACGGCGTCCACATTGTCGAGCACGAACATGCGAGGCGAGCCAATGAGATTGTAGAAAGGCCCTTTTAGGAATTGAAGCGTTGACCTGAATCCGAGGGTTGAGCCGCCGATGCCAATCAGAAGTATGTTCTGATACTTCTCTCTTAATTCTTGGGCAACCAGTTTCGTCTCTTGAATCGTGGAGCCCGAGGTCCAGGCTCGACTGATTGGAAGAGAATAGTCTTGCAGCGATGTCCGTACTTCTTCAAAGGCGGAAGCGTTATTTTCAGCGAGGTTGCGTATTTCGGATTCGGAGAGGAAATTTGTAGTATCTTGTGCATTGATTAAGTGACCAATGTCTACGGTTATTGTGTTTTCCATTCCATCACCACTAATTATAGTTTTTAGGATAAGTCGAAGACTGTGCCAACGCTCAGATATTCAACATATTTTGGTTGACTTCCTTCGTTAGGATACTATACTGTAGCAAAGGGAAGTCAAAATGATTAAGCTTTGAAAGATTTTCTTTTCCCTTACGAAAATTCTCTTTGCTAGACTTGAAAGCTTGGTTGTCGAATGAATGAACGCCTAATTTTCAAAATTGGTCTTATTATTATAATAGGAACTTTTGCCATCTTTTCCCCAGCCCTTTACAACCAATTTGTCTATGATGATGAACAGTATCTGCTCCAAAATTTCCATGTCCGCCAGGGGCTTACCGTCAATGGGTTAGTTTGGTCTTTTAAGTCAATGTATGCTGCTAATTGGCATCCTCTTACTTGGATAGCGCACATGGTTGATTGCAGTATTTATGGCTTGAAGCCTTGGGGGCATCGGCTGTCCAATTTGTTAATTCATTCGGCGAATGCTTTCTTTTTATTCGTTTTGTTGGTACGGCTAACTGGATATGTGTGGAGAAGTGCTTTCGTTGCCGCACTGTTTGCCGTACACCCGCTTCGATTGGAGTCAGTCATATGGATAGCTGAAAGAAAAGATGTCTTGAGTACTTTATTTTTCATGCTTACTCTTTTGGCGTACGCTAGGTATGTGAAATCTCCCACGATGTGGACGTACATTTCGATGATTGTGCTATATGCGCTAGGCCTCATGTCCAAACCGATGCTTGTAACGCTTCCGCTTGTGCTCCTTCTTTTGGATTTTTGGCCTATTGGGCGCATGGGGTTTATTAGTAGTTCTTCGTTAAATTGTTTTCCAAGCAAAATTAGAGGCTTGTTAATCGAGAAAATTCCATTGTTTATATTGGCACTGGCCTCTAGTGTTGTGACGTTTGTCGCGCAAAAATCGGGTGGGGCGATGTCTGCCCTTAATGTTTCCTCGCTCCCAAGTAGCGTTCTTAACGCATTCGTATCGTATGTTGGCTATTTATTCCATATGTTCTGGCCTGCTCGCTTGGCTATATACTACCCATACCCTGAGCTAAAACAGCTGGTTTGGAAAGGCGTTCTGTCGGGATTGCTTATAATTGCCATAACGGCATTTGCTTTCCGAATGGCAAGAAGACATCCTTACTTGGCGTTCGGGTGGCTTTGGTATTTGTTAACGCTTATTCCAGTCATCGGCATTATCCAAGTGGGCGGACAGGCGATGGCGGATAGATACACATACATACCATTAATAGGAATATTTGTGGTGGTTGCATGGGGAGTTCCTAAATTGGTTAAATTTGCGAATGCAAATGGGAAATTGGCAGAGAACAGAAACGAAAAGCTTCCGCTTCATGCTTTTCCTCGTTACAGTGTCCTCCCAATCACAGGAGGCTTATGCCTCATTGCTTTCACAATTTCAACTCTTATCCAAATTGGTTACTGGCGCGATAACATCACGCTATTTAGCCGAGCGCTCCAGATATCACATAGAAACTACTTTGCCTTCAATGCGCTAGGGCTGGCGCTTGCAAAAAAAGAGAGACACGACCAGGCAATACCTTTTTATCAAAAGGCTTTGGAGATAGCTCCTAGATATTTTGACGCCTATATCAATCTGGGCATAAGCCTTGAAGCAAAAGGAAGGCTTCAAGAAGCTTTTGAACAGTACATGCTTGCGTTGAAAATAAATCCAAAATCTGCAATCGTGCACAATAATTTGGGGGTTGTCCTTGCTAAGATGGGCAACTTCAGCGACGCAAAAGATGAGTTTGAAAAGGCCATTCAACTTGACCCCACATACGCTGCCGCGAATAGGAACCTTAAAAGATTGCTTAGAAATCTAGCTGGCGGTTCTGCAATGACAGCAGAGGACTACTATAGATTGGGGCTTGCTCTTTTAGACCAGGGGAAACTTAAGGAGGCAGTTGCCCAATTTGGGAAAGCTGTGCAGTTGAAACCCAATCACTCAGGCGCATGGAATGCTTTGGGAACGACTTTGTCGAAGCTGGGCAGGCTCAAAGAGGCAGAAGTATGTTACAATAAACTCTTAGAGATTGAGCCTAACCGACCTGAGCCACATGAGGGTCTTGCCCTTGTCCTTTATTTGCAGGGCAAGTATTCAAATGCATGGCGAGAGGTTATGTTGTGCCGAAAGTATGGCGGCACTCCTAATCCAAATTTGGTTAAGCTCCTTGAGGCTAAACTTCTCAAGCCTTGAAGGCGTTTTGCATGTCTCGAGAACCACAAGTTGAAATTAAAGAAAGTCCTAAATTTCGGCGTGTCAATATAATACTTGGCTTGCTTCTTGTTATTTTGACAATCGCTGCCTTTTGGCAAGTGCAGGGCCACGGCTTTGTTTTTGATGACCAAGCCTATATCGTGGAGAATCCCCGCCTCCAGCATCCACCGACTCTTGATGACATTAAATGGGCATTAACGACAAACTATGCTGGATTTTGGCATCCCATCGTTTGGCTTTCCTATATGGTGGATGTCAAGCTTCAAGGCTCGTCGCCGAGGGGTTTTCACCTTACAAACCTATTGCTACACATATTCAACACCTTGTTGCTATTTAGCTTCCTGTCAAAAGCTACGAAATCAGCCTGGCGAAGTGCTTTTGTCGCGGGATTGTTTGCCATTCACCCACTTCATGTGGAATCGGTAGCATGGGTGGCTGAGAGAAAGGATCTTCTGAGCACTTTATTCTGGATGCTTACATTCTTGGCATATTTGCGATATGTTCATTCTCCGCGTGTTAGGACTTACTTACCCATAATTGTATTCTTTATCCTTGGTTTGATGTCCAAGCCAATGCTTGTTACGCTTCCATTTCTCCTCCTACTCCTTGACTGGTGGCCACTCCGGCGCACTGCCTTTGTTCGGTTGCCGCAACCGACTAGTTCTTCAGAGGACAAGGAGACACCAGTCTCGCAACTAGTGATTGAAAAAATACCTTTATTTATCCTTTCAGCAGTATTTTCGGTTTTAGCATACGTGATGCAGGAATCGAACAATGCGCTGAGCGGTGGATTTCCATTTGGCATCCGTTTTGGGAATGCTGTTGTTTCCTACGTGGGTTACATATGGAAGATGATTTGGCCACGAAATCTTTCTGCATTCTATCCACATCCTGGCCATAACCTTCCAATTTGGCAGGCTATTACGGCGGGTGTCATTCTGTTATTAGTCTCTGTGTTTGCCTTGAGGTCTTCTAAAAGAATGCCTTACATGACCGTTGGATGGCTCTGGTATCTTGGCACATTGGTGCCAGTGATTGGCTTTGTGCAAGTTGGCATGTTTTCCATGGCAGATAGATTCACATATGTGCCGCTTATTGGTCTTTTCATAATGACTGCTTGGGGGTTGCCGGATTTAATATGTAGAGCATGGTTGGATGAGGCAAGCAATGAAAGCGAAAATAAGAGGTCGCCTATTCTTATATTCACTGCCAGCGCCTGCATAGCAGCTTTTGCTTTGTGCACCTGGATACAAGTTGGTTACTGGCATGATAATATCAAATTATTCAAGCGTGCAATTGCGGTTACGTCCAAAAATGCATTGGCATGCAATAACCTAGGGCTTGCGTATGAATGCATGAATCGGGTTGATGATGCAATTATTTGGTACTCAAGAGCGCTAGAAATCGAACCTCGATATCCGTTTGCACATTTAAATCTTGGGCGTGCGCTGAAGAAGGTTGGCAATATTGATGAGGCGGTCGAACATTACATTGCCGCTGTTCAGATAAAGCCTGACTTTGCCGAAGCACACAACAACCTTGCTTCTATTCTTGCTAGCAAAGGGAAAATCAACGAGGCAATTGAAGAATATCAAAAATCAATCGCCGCGAATCCAAACTATGCGGAGGCTCACTACAATTTGGCGCTCCTACTCTCCGAAATTGGTCGTTTTGATGATGCCGTCGCCCACTATAAAGAAGCTTTGCGCCTCAACCCTTGGGACGCGGATGTCTTGTGCAACCTAGGCTTATTGCTTATTCAGAAGCGTGACTTCCGCAGTGCGGAAAAGCATCTGCATCGTGCAATTTCCATTCAGCCGCAAATGGCGGAGGCACACTATGGCCTTGCAGTGATTCTAGCTGTGCATGGAAAGTATGCTGAGGCCTTGCACGAAATTGAACTCTGCCGTAAATATGGCTATGCTCCAAATCCAGAGCTTGTAAGGATAATTAACACCGAATACAGAAAATCTAAAGCTAATCATGAGACATCAGTCGCACCTAATTAAGTTGAAGTGTTAATTTGCTGAATGTGACATGAGGGTTGCTATGCCGAGTAAGAAGCGCAAGAAGAAAGAGGCCGTTTCAAGTAGCGTACCTGTTGCTAACAGGCAAGTTATAGCTTTATGTATCGTGCTCCTGGCGTGTGCACTGCTCCGAGTTGCCTATCTTGTTCAATACAAGGCTAACGTTCCATATTACTCTGGCTTAATAGTGGACTCACAGTATTATGATGATTGGGCGCAAAGGATAGCAAGAGGAATAGGATATGGCTCAAAGCCTTTCTATCTTGCACCGCTTTACCCGTATTTTCTCGCATTAATCTATATGGGCGTTGGTCGAAATTTTACTGTTGTTTACGCTTTCCAAGCAGTGCTTGGTGTATTGAATTTGGCGCTTGTTTATTTGATAGGGCGTCGGCTATTCGGCCATATCTCAGGCTTGCTTGCTATTATTATCCTTACTCTTTATGCACCCCTGATGTTTTTCGAGGCCAAAATACTGAGCGAGACTTTAGCTATTACCCTGAGCCTAGCATCTGTACTAATTTTGCTAAAAGCGGTGGATAAACCTGCCGCTTGGAAGTACTTGGTAGTTGGCTTTGCTCTAGGATTGACTGCGGTCTGCAGGCCAACCGCGCTTCTCACGGCAATTTTGGTGCTTGGCTGGCTTTGGTGGTCGCGGGTCGAGAAAAGGCAAAGTGCTGCCGCTTGGGTGCTTATTGGGCTTATGGTTCCGTTACTCTTTGTCGCGGGGCGCAATCAGTTCATAGGCAAAGACTTTGCTCTCATCTCAACGAACGTAGGAGTTACATTCGCTCAAGGAAATAATGCGCAAGCAGATGGGGCATGCATGGTGGTTCTGCCGGGCTTTACTGGCTCGATAATGGACCAGCAGGCTGAGGAGATAGCAATAGCGAGTAGAAGGCTTGGTCGGCAACTTAAACCTTCAGAGGCATCGGCATATTGGCTTAAACAGGGGCTAAGGTTTATTTGGGAAAAGCCGCTCTTGTTTGCCAAGCTTACTGGTCGTAGGTTGATTTGGTCCCTCCACAATCAAGAATCTCCATGTAGCTATAACTTGTATCTTGAGAAGCAGCTTGTTCCATTTCTGCGATGGTTGCCTGTGCCTTTTGCACTCATTTTTGGGCTGGGTTTCTTTGGTTTTTTGCGGTCTCTTGCGGAGAAAGCCAAAAAAGAAGCCATGCTTGTCTCGTTGTATGTGCTTTCCACGTTTATTGTGCTTTTAGCTTTCTTTGTCACGTCTCGTTACCGCCTTCCTGCCGTGCCTTTTCTAGGAATTTTCGCTGGCTATGGGCTTGCAGAAATGGTGAATTATTGGCGCGAACGCAGCATAACGGTGTTTGCAATTGCACTATGCTGTTTGGTTGGCGCTTTTCTCCCATCGCTCGTGCCCTATCCAATCCCGCATGTGACACCTGAGGCGCCCGTGGACCTTGGAGTGAGTTATCTGATAAACGGACAAATCGATAAGGCAATCCAGCAGTTTAGAGAAGCTCTCAAAATGAAGCCTGGTTTTGCGGTTGCCCATAAGAATCTTGGGGAAGCATTTCTTCGGCAAGGTAGGCTTCGGGAAGCTGAGGCAGAGTACAAGAAAGCTATTAGTATCAATCCAAGCGATTGGTCTGCCTATTTCGGGCTTGGGATGGCGCTTGCTCGACAGCAAAAATTCGCCGAAGCCATACCAAGTTTTGCCAAGTCACTTCGCCTTAACCCGTTCAACGCTGAGGCACACAATAACCTGGCGGTTGCGCTCTTTGTTACAGGTGATTACTCAGGTGCATGGCGCGAAGTCCGCCTTTGTCATGAAAATGGTGGAACATGTGATCCTTCTTTTATCCGGGCACTCACGAGCATGATGCCGGAGCCCGAGTAAAGGCATGGTTGGCATTAATGCCAGGTTTGCAATTTTGACCGCACGCTAGCGTGGTTTCAAAAGTGCTTTCTGGAAAGTGCATGGTGAATAAGAACATAAAGAAGATGTCTACTGAACGGCGGAAGATGAACCTCGCCCTTGGAGTTGTTCTTTTCTTGGCAATCCTTCTCAGGATTGTTTATTTTCTCCAATACAAAGCTAATGCGCCATATTTTAGCCAAGTGATTGTGGACTCCTACTATTATGATGTCTGGGCGCAAAGGGTGGCGAGTGGAAAGGGATTTGGTCCAATGCCTTTCTATATGGCGCCGCTCTACCCATATGTGCTTGCGCTGGTATACAGGGTTTTCGGCCACAACCTAGCTTTGGTTTATGTTTTTCAAATGATCCTGGGAGTCCTTAATACATTCATGGTCTACTTGATTGCACGAAAGCTTGTGGGGCATACTTCGGGAATTTTCGCGGTTATCTTCATGCTCTTTTACGGACCTCTAATCTATCTTGAACCAAAGATTATGACCGAGACGCTTTCGGTAGCGCTGAACCTTGGGTCCATTCTTTTATTGCTGATCGCGCTTGAGCGGCAAAGTGTACCAAAATTCCTTGTTTGTGGAATCCTACTAGGCTTGAGTGCGGTGTGCAGAGCGAACGCACTTTTAACTGCTGTCATATTTATCGGGTGGGTATTCCTATCACAGCGGGAAACAGGTTCCTTAGCAAAAAGTGTTCTTCCAATGGTGCTTGGAGTCGTATTAGCGATATTGCCGGTCACCATGCGAAACTACTTTGTTGGTAATGACTTTGTCTTGATTTCGTCAAATGGAGGCATCGTCTTTGCTCAGGGAAATAACGAGTATGCAAACGGCGTTTCTGCGCCGCTTCCGGGGTTCAGCGGTTCGATAGGTGCCCAGCGCGAAGAAGAGATGGCTCTTGCGGCTAAAGCTCTCGGCCATCCAGTGAAGCAGTCTGAATCTGCTGCATATTGGTTTGGGCAAGGTATTAAGTTTATTCGCGACCACCCTGGTGAATTTGTATGGCTTCTAGTGCGCAAGGTGGTTTGGTCTCTCCACAATAGGGAATCAAGATGTAGCTATAACTTTTACCTTGAGCAAGAAATTATACCCATACTGCGTTTTTTAGTTTTGCCATTTCCTTTGCTTGCCGGCTTAGCACTCTTTGGTTTCCTTCGAGGGCTTTTAAAAGGCATGCCTCGAGAGACAAACCTAGTTGCCCTTTATGTGGTTTCCATATTCCTTAGCCTGGTCATCTTTTCGGTTAGTTCTAGATACAGAGCTCCAGCAGTACCGGCACTGGCGATATTTGCCGGGTTTGGGGTTGTCCAAGCGCTGAAAGCTGCTCGGGAGCGAGACATTGGTGTGTTAGTGCGGCTGGTTGGTTGCGTGGTTCCAATCTTGGCGCTGTCTCTTGTTCCTTACCCAATCCCTGCTGTAACGCCTGAAGGTCCAGGAAATCTTGGTGTTAGCTACCTGGCCGTAGGCAAGCTTGATGAGGCAATCTCGCAATTTGAGCGAGCACTGGATATGAAACCTGACTATACATATGTGCGAAATAACCTAGGAATTGCCCTTGCCAGGCAGGGGAAGCTTGACGAGGCGATTGAGGAGTTTAGACAGGTGCTTGCTGTAAATCCCAGGGATGTTATGGCACATAAGAACCTTGGGATGGCGCTTAAACAGCAGGGCAATGAGGACGAGGCTATCATGGAGTTTTATGAGGCTGTGAGGATTGCACCTAACTTTGCAATCGCGCACGTTCTGCTTGCCGATTCGCTAGCTCAGAAAGGTAAGTTTGATGAGGCAATCGAACATTACTCGGCTGCTGTTGCTTTGGAGCCGGAAGACCCAAAAATTCGCTTGTCGCTTGGCAATGTTCTTTATCAAGCTGGCAGGGCCAAAGATGCGATTTGCGAATACCTCGAAGTGATTAGGCTCAAACCTGACCTAGCAGAGGCACACAACAATTTGGCTGTGGCTTATTTTAGAAGTGGGGATTATGCCAAAGCATGGCGCGAGGTCATTCTTGCAAGAAAGTATGGCATGGAGCCAAACTCAGATTTTATTCAGGCGCTATCACAGAAAATGCCAAAGCCTGAGAGTGAGTAATTGCACCGCCAGAGATATTCAGAAATATTATCCTCAAATCATTTGATCCCCTGCAGGTTAAATGGAAGACGCCAGGGTTAGTCTCGTTTGACACCATGGGTGTTTATCAATTACACTGCTCTAGTTGACTAACGTTAACAACCTTCGTGGAGGGTTTTGCCACGAATGCCTGCCACAAAGCGAAAGAAAGTTCTACGTGCGAATTCCAAGCCCGCCACAGGAAAGCTCAGCCGCCAAGAGTGGCTTGCGATTGCCTTGGTACTGGTAGTGGCAGTAACCTTTCGAGTTATCTATCTTATTCAATATAAGGCTCACATTCCGTATTACTCTGTGTTGGTGGGTGACTCGGCATATTACGACGCCTGGGCGCAGAGAATCACCGCAGGGAAAGGCTATGGGCAGTTGCCATTCTACCTTGCGCCGCTGTATCCTTATTTGCTTGCGATGATTTACGGAGTCGTCGGTCACAAGCTGGTAGTGGTCTATATTTTTCAGGCAATTTTGGGCGTCTTCAATATTATGCTTGTCTACCTGCTCGGGAGAAGATTATTTGGCCATTGGGCTGGCATTGTGTCAATGATGTTACTTCTTTTCTATGCACCAGTCGCGTATTTGGAGTCCAAGCTTCTAAGCGAGACCCTCGGAATAACTCTAAGTTTGTTATCAATTTTCCTTCTTCTGTTAGCCCTTGACCAGCCCTCGCCTTTTAAATTTCTTGTCGTTGGAATTTTGCTGGGATTATCTGCGATATGTCGGCCTGTTATATTTATCTTTATCGTATTTGCTTTAGTTTGGCTCTATTTAAATAAGCATCGTAGTTTTTCAATAGTATTCATCCCGTTGCTTGCAGGGATTTCACTTGCTATATTGCCAGTAACGGTTCGGAACTATGCGGTAAGTGGGGAATTTGTACCTATTTCAACAAATTACGGCATGACTTTCTGGCATGGGAATAACCCAGAGGCCATGGGAATTTGCGCTATTCCGTCAGGATTAACAACTTCTATTATGGAGCAGCAAAAAGAAGAGATGGCGCTGGCAGCAAAAGCGCTCAAGAGGAAGGTGACTGCATCCGAGTCCTCAGCTTACTGGCTCGGACGTGGATTGAGTTTCATCCGTGAGCACCCAGCAGCATATATCTGCCTCATCGGGAAAAAAGTCATTTGGTCTGTCCACAACAGGGAAGCGCCGTGTAATTATAATTTTTACCTTGAGCGGAAGTTCGTGCCAGCGCTCCGAGCTCTTTTTATTCCTTTTTGGGTGATTTTTGGTTTGGGCGTGCTCGGCTATGTTTTCTCATGCCGAGAAGGTATAAAGGAAGCAGGATTGCTTGCAATTTATGCTCTTAGTGTGTTTGTTGGCATGCTGGTTTTCTTTGTATCTTCCAGGTATAGAGCGCCAGCCGTGCCTGCTTTGGCGGTTTTGGCTGGCTTTGGCGTAGTTCGCATTATAGATTCATTTTGTTCAAGAAATTCGAAAGTGTTAACCACGGCTGCTCTATGCGTTGTGCCATCCGCCCTTGTTTCGCTTGTCCCATATCCAGTTCCGCCAATTACCGCCGAGGGCCCAGCTAATATGGGATATAGCTTTATGGAAATGGGCAGGTACAATGATGCGGTAGTTCAGTTCATGGAGGCTATAAAACTGAATCCGAGTTATGAGTACGCCCGTGATAAATTAGGAGAAGCCCTGGTGCAGGCAGGCAGGTACGTTGAGGCTATGGATGTATACAGCGATATAGCTGCAGACCATCCAAACTCCGCTGAGGCGCAGAATAATTTAGGCGCTGTGGTTGAGCGTTTAGGAATGCTTGATGCCGCCGTCATGCGCTACTCAATGGCTTTGCATTTAGACCCAGATTTCGCCGTGGCAAGGTACAATCTTGCGTTGGTTCTAGCGCGCCAAGGGAAGCTTGACGAAGCAATATCGCATTTCCTGAAATTATCGAAAATGAATCCGAGCGACCCAAATGTTTATTATTGTTTGGGGCTAATGTATAAACGCAAGGGCAAATTGGATGAGGCGGAAAGCGCGTATCGGAAGGCAATCTACATAAAGCCCGACCTCGCCGAGGCACACAATAACCTTGCAGTGGTACTTTTCGAAAAGGGCGATTATGCGTCTGCTTTAAAGGAAGTGGAGCTAGCCCAGAAATATGGAATCAAGCCAAATCCTGATTTCATTAAAGCGCTTTCGCACAAAATACCAAAGCAATAGTTTTTGTTTTTTTGAAAAAGCATTTCTTTTCTGTATTTCTCATGGGAAAGCAGTCAAATCACCGGCTTAATTTTATAATTGCGCTTTTTCTTTTAGTACTCACAGCAGTAGCATTTCTCCCAATACTGGGCGCCAAATTTATAAACTGCGACGATGTTGTCTATGTGACGCAGAACAACCATGTGAAAGCAGGATTAACGCTCGAGAATATCAAGTGGGCTTTCACGACCTTCGACCAATGCTTTTGGCATCCATTAGTCTGGCTTTCCTACATGTTGGATTATGATATCTGGGGGTTGAACCCTTTCGGATACCACCTTACTAATCTGCTTTTTCACATTCTAAATACAATTTTGCTCTTTTTGGTGCTCAAAACCGCAACCCTTTCAATCTGGAGAAGTGCATTGGTTGCTGCTCTTTTTGGCATCCATCCGCTTCATGTGGAGTCGGTAGCGTGGATTGCGGAGAGAAAGGATGTTCTAAGCACATTTTTCTTCTTACTTACAGTATTGGCTTACGTTGAATATGTCAAAATTCCCAAATTTGGCAGATATGCTCTCGTTGTTGTTTTCTTTGCCCTTGGCCTGATGTCGAAGCCGATGGTAGTGACTCTTCCCTTTGTGCTCCTTCTGCTTGATTATTGGCCAATTGGACGGATTTTTCGTTCGAACATCCCTCCAAAAGAGAAAGGTACAGGCCTTGCTGGCCGTCAAACCCAGGCAAGTGCTTTATCTTCAAACCTTGTGGTTGAAAAAATTCCTCTTTTTCTGCTTTCAGCGGTTGCAAGTGCTATTGCATACGTCGCCCAAGGGAAGGGAGAAGCGCTTGATGTGCGGGCAGAATTCTCGCTTGGCGTTAGAATAGCAAATGCCATGGTGTCGTATGTTGTTTACGTTGTGAAAATGTTCTGGCCAAGGGACTTGGCTGTTTTTTATCCGCATCCCGGCGCGACAATTCCTACTTTGCAATTGATAGGTGCAGGATTGGCACTATTGTGCATAACACTTTTGGCGTGTCTCAGTTTTCGTCGGCACCCATACATCGCCGTTGGGTGGTTCTGGTACACTGGCACGCTTATACCTGTGTCCGGTATCGTGAAGTTCGGCGCCCATGCCATGGCTGACCGGTTTACATATATCCCACTTATTGGTCTTTTCATAATGATTGCATGGGGCGTGCCCGACTTGGTTGGATGTTTTTGCGATAATAATCGGATGTCAGTGGCAAATGGCAGAAGCCAAATTCGCCCGCAAACCATTTTACCGGCTGCATCTGTTATTTCGCTGGCAGTTTTTGCTGTTTGCACATGGGTTCAGGTTTGCTATTGGCATGATGGGGTTAGGCTATTCCAGCATGCATTGAGGGTGACGAAAGGCAATTATTTCACATACAATAATCTTGGTGCGGCACTTGAAGAGGCGGGACGTTTAGACGAAGCTGTCTTATTCTATCGTGCTTCGTTGCGAGTTGAGCCCAATCAGGCGCGAGCCCATGTGAATCTTGGGAATATCTTCCTTAAGCAAAGGAAGGTGGAAGAAGCTTTGAGGGAATACAAGGCGGCTGTGCGGGTTCGGCCTAATGATCCAATGCTTCAGAACAACCTTGCCGTGGCGCTTGCTCAAAAAGGAATGTATGCCGACGCTATCAATTGCTTTAGGAAAGCTATTAGGATTAATCCGCATCTTCCAGACATTCATGAAAACCTTGCCGAAGTATTTTATCTTAATGGAAACTATGCAGAAGCATGGAGGGAAATTGCTCTGTGCCGCCAAAATGGTGGGCGGCCGTCCCAGAGTTTACTCAAAGCGCTGTCTGCTAAAATGCATGAGCCTGGTGTACAAAAAGATATTAAAAAACCATACAATTGATTGGCAAATTACATCCGAAATGCGTAGATTGAAGGGCAATTATCAAGCCTATATTGTTGCAGTTCTCCTAGCGTTTATTGTAGCCGCTGTTTATTGGCGCATCTTAGGGTATGAGTTTCTTTTTGACGATGCGCAGTATATCCAAACTAATGTGCATTTGCATAAAGGACTCAACGCTGAGGCAGTCAAGTGGTGCTTCACGGCTTTTTATGCGGCAAACTGGCATCCCGTAACATGGATAAGCCATATGCTTGACTGCCAACTTTTTGGGCTTGATGCTGGCAGACACCATGTTCAGAATCTACTGTTTCACACCATAAACACAATATTGTTGTTTGTCCTGCTTCTCAGGCTGACTGGCTCGGTTTGGAAAAGCGGCTTCGTAGCTGCTCTGTTTGGGGTTCATCCGCTCCATGTCGAGTCGGTTGCATGGGTTTCAGAGCGCAAGGATGTATTAAGCGCCTTTTTTGGGATGCTGACGATTTTGGCGTATGTTCGATATACTCTGAGTCCTGGAATTAAGACCTATGTTCCGATATTAATGTTCTTCACTATTGGCCTTATGGCTAAGCCTATGATTGTTACCCTTCCTTTTGTGTTACTCCTATTAGATTACTGGCCCCTAAATAGGTGGAACTTCGCTAATTTTCCGTCAATTATTATGCCCAAAGGCAGGATTAAAAGCCTCGTATTGGAGAAAATCCCTCTTTTTTGCTTGTCTGCAGTTTCGTGCTTTATAACTTACCTTGCCCAAGAGGCAGGTGGAACTACTCGCGTAATGAAGAGCCTCCCTCTTGGTGTTAGGTTGGCAAATGCACTAGTCTCCTACGTCAGTTATATCCTTAAAGCCATTTGGCCCCAGAGACTAGCTGTGTTCTATCCACATCCTGAGGATTCGTTACCTACTTGGGAGGTAATTATTTCAGCATTTGTGCTTTTCTGCTTGACTGTGATTATCCTGCGAGCTATGCGGGAATATCCTTACCTCGGCGTGGGATGGCTTTGGTACCTTGGCACGCTTGTACCCGTTATTGGTCTTGTCCAGGTTGGCTCACAGGCGATGGCAGATAGGTATACGTACATTCCGCTTATTGGTATCTTTATATTAGTTACTTGGGGAATATCGGATGTGGTTGGTTGTTCGAAGGCAAAGATTGGAAGGTGTGAGCATGGGAAAGAAAAAACTCCTCTCCGATTTTTACTCCGTTCTTCTGTTTTGCCTTTTATTGGCATTGTCGCTCTAATCGCCTTCATAATTGCTTCCTGGGTCCAGGTTGGTTACTGGAGAAATCCCATAACGCTGTTTGGCCATACAGTGGCAATTACAAAGGACAACTTCATAGCGCACTTTAATCTTGCGTTGGCTCTTGCCGAGAAGGAGCGTCATGCCGATGCAATTCCTCATTACGAAGTGGCGCTCAAGCTTAGGCCTACGGATGCAGATGCACATCAAGCTCTTGCCGATTCGCTTGTGAAGGATGGGAGGGCTGATGAGGCTGTTGCTCATTACTATGAGTGTCTTAAGCTTAGGCCAAACGATGCGAAAGTTCACTGCATCTTGGCTGATGTGCTTGCCGATTTGGGGAGAACCGATGAAGCCATAGCAAATTACAGAGAGGCAATTCGCATTGAACCGGATTTCGCCGAGGCTTATACAAATCTTGGTGTCCTTTTGGTTAGTCGAAGCCGAGTGGAAGAGGGAATAGCACACTACCTAAAAGCTATGCAAATTGACCCCCACCTGCCAAATTTGCACTACAATCTAGGAATTGCATTTGCGAAGTTGGGGAAGTTCGACGATGCCATCCGGGAGCTAGAGCTTGCGATAAAAGAAAAACCGGACGACATCGAAGCTCGCAGGCGGCTTGTGGGCGTGCTTTTCGTAAAACGCCGATATGCTGCGGTTTGGCAGCAGGTTCATGAGCTCCAAAAGCTTGGCATCAACTTGCCGGAAGACTTCCTGAGGATGTTATCCGCGAAGATGCCCGAACCATAAATGCTAGCCATGTGTTGAATATTCAGGTAATTGAGACCTTTAGCGTTTGGCTTAGCTAGAATTTGGGGTTAATTTATTTCAATTATGCTTCCTGCAATAAATCTGGGTCCGTCTGATTGGTTGAAATAGTATGCGACAAGGATTCGCCCATCTGGGAGTAGTGCCGCCCATGGATACCCAAGATCCCCATTGCCTCCGTCATCGCGGATAACGAGTTCCGGTGCCTCGGCAACATTGGTGCAGTCGGGGTTCAGTAATCTCGCGCGTACCCCGTAGGGCTCATGCCGGTAACCATAGACCAAAAACACACGCCCATCTTTTAATCGTATTGCATGATATGGGTGGCCAATGATTTTGCCATCTTCCCACTTGAAACTCTTGCCACCGTCTGTCGAGCGCGAGATTACCAGATGGTCGTTGAAGTTTGCCGTTCGTATAAAGCAAACTATGTCACCTTTTACTGTTTCAACCAGCGATGATTCATTGAGTGTAATCTTGCTGTCCTTAGCAATCGGGCAAACATATTCCCATGTCTCGCCGCGGTCCGACGAAGTCATAAGGTGAACAGACGTCAGTCGGTCGCGTTTTCCTTCGTTTGCGGCAACGGCCCAGTACAGCTTTCCGTCTTTACGCTGAATCATAGCGCCTCGATTGTAAGCGGGGCAGGGCTTACCTAGCACGTCTAGCGTTTTGTCTTCTGGAACTGGTGGCGGTATAAACGGGCCTTTCCAAGTTTTGCCGCCGTCGTCCGAGCGCATGATATAACCCCCCAGGAATCCAAATGGGGGGTGACTTAAAGTCTTTTGATATTTTTCAACGCCCTCGGGCGGCAATAACGCCCAAGCATAACTTGAGCAAACAATTGACCCATCTTTAAGCTGTATCATGCAAGGATCCTGCGAACCCCCTAGTGGATGAGCGTAGATAAGCTCGGGCTCTTTGGTCCAAGTCTCACCGCCATCTTTCGAGCGAACTAGAACAAGGTAGCTATTGGGGTCGGTATGGCTGTATTTGCCGCCCCACAAAAGCTTCCGGTTTGGCGCCCTCCGAAATGCGCAGAGAATTTCGCCATCCTTTCGAACCACTAACGATGGAAATGCACAATAATACATGTCATCTCGATAGATGATAAGGTCTTTCACCTTTCTCATGCGAATAGCTTCTCCTTTCGCAACCGGGTGGGGCGGGTAGAAATTGACAACAAAGATCAGTAGTAAAAGTCTTGTTAGCGCTTTCATACATTCTTAATTCTAGATAACAACCTTTTCTCCTCCAAAAGAAGTAATATTTTGAAGTTGCACGTTTGCATTAAAAGAAAGCCTATCGTCTTGCAACGATAGGCTTTCTTTAGAGGTCTTAATTGATGCTTAAAGTCCTGTTACTTTGCAGGAGGGCCTTGTCGCACTTCAGCTGCTGGTTTTCCTTTATATGGACAAGGGCACTTATCTTTGTATGGACAGTTTGCACATTGCCCTGGAGCACCATTGCAGCAAGGAGCGCACATTCTGGGACAAACATAGCCCTGGATGCGTTTGCCAGCCTGCTTGCCATAACAAGGGCATTCGTCTTTGAATGGGCATTGGTCGCATGCTCCTGGGTAGCCTTTACACCACATACCGCAGCCAGGCGGGGTTGTTCCTACACCTGGTCCTGCGCCTAACTTCATTGCTAGCTCACGATTGTTCCATAGGGTCTCATGAAGTTGGGTGCGCAATTTGGCGATTTCTTTCTCAAGGCTGGCGATTTGCTTTTCGGTTCCCTTTTGGTTTCGAAGTCGCGCTAGTTCAAACTGTTTGGTCCGAATCTCTTCGTGCAATCCTCGGACTTTATCTATGAAGGCTTTTTCCTCTGGAGTTTTTGGCTGGGCTGTCATCCACCACGCGCCTCCACCTGCAAGACCTATCCCCATGCGTGGACAGCCTGCCGGTGGCCCAGCCATTCTTGGGCCGCGACCTGGGCCATAGGCGTATGCGAGCGTTGCTGCAAGCGCTAAGATAATTAGAAACGCTACTAAAACATACGTTCTTGTTTTCATCTCAATCCTCCTAAGTTTGAAGTTTTGCCGTTTATTAGACTAATGTAAATCGTTTTGCATTCCTAAAAACTATTTGATACTCTCAGCAATTTTCACAAGCTCAGACGTAGGCGCATCGCCTACGACGGCGATTGTGATGTCGCCAACCCTTGTTTGGAACATCCTTGCGTGTGGACGGTCAGCTAAAATGCATCCGTTTGGGCCACATCTTGCTCCACGGCCAAATCTGCGCTTTTGCCCGCGATTGTCTGCCATGCATCCCGGTCCACCACATGGGCACTTGCTCTCGAAAACCGAAATAGTGTTTAGGCCATTTGCGTATTTTAGGGCCGCGAATGATATGCCGCAAGGCGAAGTTTGTATGTAGTACCCATCAAATGTGTAGCCTTTTGGAAGATATTTTGGTTTTAGTGGTGTAAATCCCACCGCCTTGCGAACTTCATTTATGTTCATAGTGCTTCTGCAGACAGCCGAACTTTCAGGCTTAATTGGGGCGGTGAATAGAGAGTCAGGCGGCCTAGCGGAAAAATCTATGCTATCATATCGGCTGAGGCTAAAAAGTTTGCCATTTAAGCCGTACCAATCGGTCCTCAGAATGATGTATTTTTCCTTGTCTACCCAAATCTTGCTTGTAGGATTGCCGCTAAACTTCGGTTCAAGCTTAATTATGTAGCAGTTGCGGCCTGCTATGCTTTGCGAGCCGACAAGCTTTGGCACATAATTTTTAAAAAGCTGACCAAGATAATCTCCTGTCTTATGTTGCAAGCAAGCGGTTGGCATTTTCTGCTTTGCAGAAATCGTAATTATTGAGTTGTTGCTTTCAATAATGATTGTGCCAGCTGTTGGGCCAGTAAGGAATTCCATTCGTGAACGCCCTTGACTTCGGTATACCCTGACTTTCGAAGATACCGGCGCCCTGCCCGCCTGGACAGAAACGAACTTTATTCCTTGAAGTGTTGCTTTTTTCTCGGCGGCGTAAGTTTTTTCTACTATTTCGCGCGCAGATATCGCTGCGAGAGCGAATTGTGGGATGACGAAAGTTGCAATGATTAAGGCCCATCCACAAATCTTCCTCACAGCGATCCCTCCTTTTTAAGTTCGATGCAGCTCACCAGACCTAGGACGGCCTTATCTGCAAAAGGTTCGTTCCAGCTCATAGTGGCATGATGCGCAAAATATGTGTTGGCTCCGATTTCTGGTGGGTTTTGAATATTCGTAAATAGCAAGGCGCCGATGGTAATCAAAACTGCGCCTGCGGCAGCCGCCGAATGAAGTTTGTGTCGCGCAAGCCACCAAATTGGGTTGGCAGTCCTCGTGCGCAAGGGTTTCGGCCGGAGACGGCACACGATTGCGTTCCATGCATCGGGAGCTTTCTCTAGCCCAGCCTCCTGTATTAGGCTTGCGGTGCGGGCCAGAGCGTCGAGCTCTCGTGCACATTTTGAGCATGAAGCGACATGGTCTTCAATCTTACGGCGAAGCCGCGCACTGCAACCGCCAACTGAATAATCAGCCAATTTAGCAGCTATTTCAGTGCATTCTCTATTCTGCGATTCTTTCATGGTTTTTCCCATAAGTGCTCTTAATTTTGCTTTTTGCATGGTCGAGAATCTTTGGCTTATGGCTCATTTATTATTGGCTCTATGGTTCTACATATGGCGCAAGCTTGCGCCGGAGAACCTCCCTTGCTCGCGCGAGCCTCGACATTACAGTGCCGCGCCTTGTGCCAAGAACCTCGGCTATACTCTCGATGTCCATGCCTTCCAAATGGTGCATTGTAACTACAAGCCTATGTTCTGGGCTTAATGCATCAATTGCCTTTGCCACTACACGCCTTTTTTCTTCAATTTCAAGCTTCGAAGAAGGGTCAGGTTCCTTGCCAGCGATATGGATTTCTTCAGATTTATTTTCATCATTCGGAGTTATTTTTATTGTATTTGTCGAAGCTTTTGCGCGTTTCTTTAAGAGATCCTTGCAAACATTTAGTGCAATACGATGAAGCCAAACATTAAACGAATCGCCTTCTCGTAATTGCTCAAGAGCGTTCCATGCGCGGACAAAAGCTTCTTGAGTTGCATCTTCAGCATCCTCTTCGTGCCCGACAATTTGCCTTGAGAAATTATAAATCTTGGCGTTATAGCGCCGGTATAAATTTTCAAAGGCCAAGGTATTTCCTTGCTTTGCTAATCGCACAAATTCGGAATCGGGCATCTCCATTTTGCTTTTATCAGCCGGCTTAGTCATTAATATTGACTCTCGCTGTAGAGAATAGCATCCATATTTTTATGGATTTCGAATTATACCACAACTTTGTTTCAGCAAAATTTGAATAACTCAAGGAGGAAATCTTATCAATTTAAGAGAATTTAAGCGCTAAGAAGTTGCAGACCCGCAATTTGTGCCTACAAAAGGGCTATTTGGCGGGTGCAACTATGTTGTTGGCGAACTCATTCGGACACGGAGGTAAAAAATTGAGTACAAAAGCTTCAAGCTCATCAAGTTATGTTGCGAGCGCTCGCTCAGAGTTATTTGCTGCAAGTTGCATTGCGCTGGTAGTAAGCGCAATCGCATTTGGTATTCGCGGTGACACTCTAGGCGATTTTATGAAGCAGTTTAACGCGACACCAGATGCGATTGGATGGGCGATTGTGGGTGCATTCTGGGGCTTCACGATTGCAATCGCCTTAAGTGGGATTGTTTGCGACTGGCTTGGGATGAAGACACTGCTAGTATTCGCATGGATACTGCACATGGCTGGCATCAGTGGGACTGTCTTTGCTAACAGTATTCAAATGTTAGCCATAGGAACTTTGCTAATCGGTTTTGGAAACGGTTTTATTGAGGGTGCTGTCAATCCTCTAGTAGCTACATTGTATCCCGAGGACAAGACTGCCAAACTGAACGCATTGCATGCGTGGTGGCCCGGCGGAATCGTAATTGGAACTGTTATTGCTTATATTATGTCGCTTTTCAACGCAAGTTGGCAGATTAAGACGGGCGTGCTTTTCATCCCCACGCTTTTATACGGCGCAATGTTCATCAAGCTCAAGCTCCCGCCTACCGAGCGCGTCCAATCTGGAGTGTCAACTGCTAGAATGTGGCGTTCCATTTTCTCCTTGTATTTGGTTTTTTGGGTTTGTATGTGGTTGAGTGCGGCAACCGAGCTAGGCACGAATCAGTGGATAGCTGAGATGATGAAAAATAGCGGAATTAAGGTCGGGACCCTTGTCCTTGGGTGGATTAGCTTTGTAATGCTGATAGGACGTGTGTTTGCAGGTCCAGTAGTGCATAAACTGTCGCCCATTGGTGTGCTGCTGCTTTCGTCAATTGTTTCTTTCATAGGTTTGATTGCGCTTAGCATGGCTAAGGGGCCAGTAATGGCGTTTTTGGCAGCGACGGTTTTCTCTGCAGGCATTTGCTACTTCTGGCCCACAATGTTAGGATACACATCAGAGCGGTTCCCTGAGGGTGGGGCGCTCCTTATGGGTTTGATGGGCGCCGCGGGAATGGCTTCTGCTGGTTTTGCCCAGCCAATCTTTGGAGGCTGGTACGAAAAATTCGGGGTCGTTGGCGCTCTGAGGCATGCAGCAATTCTTCCTGCCATTCTGACTGTTGTCATGGCGGTCTTCTATGTCATTCATAAGCTTGAGGGTGGTTACAGAGCTGTTAAGCTTACCCCGGCTGAATCAGCAGCTTCTACTCAAGCCGAGGCAGAAGTGACGCCAGAAGTTACCACAAAGTTGGAAGAGAGCTAGCAGGTTCTTTTTTAGGCGGCAATAGTTCATTTTAGAAAATTATTAGGGTTTGCGGGAGAACTTTAAGCCTGCGAACCCTTTGTTTTTAATAATTGCAAATGCATTGGAAACTCACGGCGGCAGTACTGTAGCCGCCGTTTTATAAAATTATTGAACACGGGTAACCCAGTCGGCAATTTCGGCGTCGGTGGCCCTTGTGCCCCGAATTTTCAGAGAAGACAATGCTCCAGCGGCACGGTAGACGTCCTCAACCCAGTCTGTTTTGAAAAAGCCCCTTGTATTGTGTATAAATAGCCAGCCAGGGCAAATTAGTGCACTTGCCGTTTGAAAATCACCTGCTCTTCTGAGACATGGTACGAAAAGCTTTTCAACGAAAGCTTGATCATTGGATGAGTCAAAGCCATTTGCATCTATAATAGTTTTTTGAACCCCTTCAGCGAGAGCCCTAGCAAGCATGCACCAGGGACCCGCCTCGCCAATTCCAATAAGGCTGACTGATGATATACCTTTCATGCTTTGTAGGTAGGACAGAGCAGTTAAGATATCCTGGACACGATTTGCCGTGTCGGTGCGGTTATACGTAGAAAAGAATTTATACTTTGTTGTTCGATTGGGATTTTCACAAATTGCTTCTCCAGTGTTAAAGCAGTCTATTGTAAGAACAGTCGTGCCTTTGTCTAGGAGAATACGGACGAGTGTGTCATGATTGATAAGAATGTCGCTCTTGGAGCTTCCAACGATTAATGTCGCGTGAGGCTTTCTTGCGGTAGAATTCGGGTGAATGAGGCAGGCTGGAATTTGGTCGCCTTTTCCCTTGCGTCCAATCACAAGCTTTTCGCCTTTGAAATTGCCAAAAACAAAGGTTCCGCGTGGTTCAGCTATAACTTCGGCATTTTTGGGCATCACGGCGGCAAGACAATGCTTGAATGGCACGCCAAACGTTTTTCGAAACAGCTTTAAACTTTCCTCGTCGTACGGTTTCATTGTTTGGAGCTGTTTTTTCGCTGCCTCTATGCGGTTTTCAATAATTCCTTTGGCATCCAGAGCATTTGCAGGCCGCGGCTCTTTTGCAAAAACAAGCATGTCTTCGGGTTTCTCGATTTCAAAAGGGCGCTCCTTGAATGCTGACGGGTCTGGGTTACCTAAAATCCAACGTCCAAACCAAGCATATACGGCTTCACGGCTGTCTTTGTTGTAGTTATGTGGTGCATCAAACTGAACGTATGCCACTTTATCCTCTACACCAAGAAGCTTGTAAACGCTTTTAATCGCAGGGAACTCGACTGTCGGCGTTTTTACAGTCCAGTCGCCAGTGGCGGAGACAAGAAGTAGTGGACGGGGAGCGGCTAGCGCACCAATCTCCATGTTATTTGTGTCAAGCCTAATGAGCGGTGGGTTTTCACATTGACAGCCGCCTTGCATTGTGGAGGATATCATGTTAACAGGTGCTGAAAATTTCACCCGGTCGTCAACCGCCGTTAAGAGGAAGGTTTGCGTGCCACCGCCGGATGCTCCGGTGCATGCAATGCGGTTCTTATCCACATCGGGCAAAGAAAGTAGGAAGTCAACTGCCCTGATGCTGTTCCAAAGTTGCAGGCCGCCGATGCTGATGCCCCACAAATGCTCACGTTCGCCGTCAAGTTGGCCAAGTCGGTGTTCAACCTGTTTGGAGTCGAGAAAGCCAATCATATCATAAGCAAATGCGATGTATCCTTGCTTTGCGAAATTAATGCATCTGCCGGGGATTGAGGTTTCCTCTCTATGCACTAGTCTGCCATCGCTCCAGTGGCCATGGGTGTTTAATACTGCCGGGAACGGTCCCTTCTTACCAATCGGCCGGAAGAGATTGCCTGTTACATAAAAGCCTGGGAAACTCTCGAAATAAACCTTTTCAATAGAGTAGTCGTCCCGCTCGATTCGTCCAAAGATGCGTACGTTGAGAGGCGTCTTTTCTGGCGTTGGAAGGAGCCCTGCGCCTGTGAGTATTTGTTCGCGCAGGTATTTCGCTCGCTCGGACCATGCCTTCTTTGTTGCAGGTGCGGCGAACGAGTATATCATATCCAAATGTCGAATTTCCTCACATCGGTTATCGTGGATGCTACCAATATCATATGGATTCAAATGCATGCTCCTTTCTTCAGTGGCAATTGCGTATGTGAACAAACAAATGGCAATTATGGCGGCCGACAAAAATGAACCTACTTTCATTAAGTCCAAATTGGTAACCTCCAATCAATAAATTACAATCTTGCCAGCTTAGCCAATGCAAAGCGTTTGGAATGCCAGCGGCGTCTACATCTTGATGGTTGGCAATCTCGTTACATATCACGAAATTATTGCGTTTGCTGGCGGAATCGTCTAGATTAATGTTAGACATGTTGAATTGGCTATAATCTCAGCGGGCCGCATCGCCACAATTACTTTGCCCAGAGTAAAATCTGCAAAATTTATTGGACGATTGGTTGGGTTAGTCCTTCGATTTAACTTCCATATCCTGGCAAAAGGAATTCTTTTGCCATTCAGGAATAATCCATGTTGTATGCATTAATTTGGAGGTAAGAACAAATGAAGTTATTTTCGCTTGGTGCGTTGATATTGCTAGCGGTTGGCATAAACTCCGTGTTCGCGGCAGATGCTTCGGTTGAGATTCCCCAATACCCTGGAGCAAAGCTTGCCAATCAGGACCTGCGTGGCGGTGCTAGTGTGTTTGAATATAACTTGCCAGCGAATGCAAAGCCGATCGAAGTTTGGGCGTTCTACAAAACCAAGATGGGTCTTGGCACGGGTTGGGTTTATACTGTTAATTGTGATACGCCTTGGGGGCTAGTGCGCGTATGCAAACCTAAGCAAGCAAATCGAACTTTAGGCATTGCGGTTGCAAAATCTCGACTTTTTATTTTCAATGCCCCCACGGAATTTGGCGCAGAAAGCTTAAACGATTGGCTAAATGACATAATGCTCCAAATCATGCCCCCGGTTGCAATCGTGGATGGCCAACCGATTAGCAGTCGTGATTACTACCGGCGTCTTGAGCGCATTCCATTAAGCGTTGAAGGAAATATTAGTGGCTTATCGGTTTTAAGAGACCTAATAAGCGAATCCCTCCAGGCAAAGCTAGCGGAAAGGGAGAGTGTCGTTCCTACTGCTGAGCAAATCGAGGAAGCTTGGCAGGCAACCGTTAAGATTCCTGAGATTGCACGCCAATTTACAGAGGGAAGCCTAACCCAAGACGAGATGAGGGAGATGATTCGCATTCAACAAACGCAATACAACCTTGCTACTAAGGGCGTTGTAGTTACTGATAAGGAGGTAGAGGAATACTATAACCAACACAAAGCTGAAGAATTCACCGTACCTGAGCAAGCTGTCGTTGCCGCTATTTTTGCGAAAAACAAGGACATTGCGGATAAAGCCGCCCAGATGTTAAGAGAGGGCAAAGATTTCGGCGAGGTGGCGTTGGAGTTGTCGGATGACAAAGTTTCGGCGAAGGCAGGCGGGCGCCTAAGGAGACCAATTACGCGCGGCAGCCAGGAGGTGCCCAAGGAAGTTCAGGATATCGTACTGAGCACACCTGTTGGTCAATGGACTGACCCAATTGAGGCAGGCGGCGGCGAGTACGTTATCTTCAAAGTGTTGGATAAGAAAGAAGCTGTGGTTAGACCCTTAGAAGAAGTGCGCATCCACATCCGTCAAAAACTAATGCTTGAGAAAGGCAAGTCGGCTAACGATTTGAACCAATTAATGCAGCAAGCATGGAGGGATGCGACAATCAAAATCAATCTCAGACGCTATCAAACGGCGATTTTCAATTTGGTAAAAGGTTCAGAATAAACAAAGAAATAACCCTGCCGGTCTTTTTCGGCCGGCAGGGTTTCGTCGGGAGGTTCTACGATAACATCCAAGACGCTAAGCTATGACAATTGCAGTCGGTATCGGTCTGAAAGGAGAAAAAGGTTCTGTAATCAGTTCTTCAACTTTCAATACGTTTTTTCACGTCGTCCTAGTTCCCGAATTTGGGTATTATTCCAAAAAAGTAGAGAAAGTCTGTAGTTTTTGAATCGACCGCATAGGGTTGTGGAAGGGCGATGGAGACTCAACAAAAAGTTACCAAAAAAGAGCGGATAATTGAGCTGTATGACCGTGGTCTCGATGTGGAGGCAATAGCCGATGCTTTAAATACCGACCGCAGTTATGTGGCAAATGTACTCATCAAGTCTGGCCGACCGGTCGAGTATGAGAATCTGTATGTAACTACGAGCGGTCGTACATATTCGGAAGAAGCCAGACGACTCTCAGGTATTCTTCGGTTCAAAGACCCCGCAGCTGCACAAGAATCCGTCAGACTGCTCGATGAAGCGTACAAGCAGTTCGAACGCGAAGGAAATAAACGTGGGCAGCATCATGTCCAAATGCTTGCGTTAATAGGCAAAAATCGAGCTGAGGGAATCGGAAAAACAGTCGAAGCGGCAATATTCCGCGATTGGCTCATTCGAACCCTCCGACGCCAGCAGTGCGAAGAAGAAGAGCAAGCCGAACGAGCATCATAAACACCTCTGCATCCTCATTCTAAACGTTGCATCACCAATTTCCCTGTGGTAGAATGTGCCATCGAAGAAACCTACCTTCGGGTACGGAGACCATAGATGGCAGAAGTCAAAACAATCTTGGCAACCGATTGCGGAAGTACTACTACAAAAGCAATTCTCATTGAAAAACAAGGCGATGAATACCGACTTGTGGTTCGCGGCGAGGCTCCCACGACTGTTGAAGCTCCGTTTGACGATGTAACGGTCGGGGTGGTGAATGCTGTTCGCGAGGTCGAAGAACTTTCTGGCCGAAAGATACTTTTCGAGGGGTCGAATCCTGGAGAAGGAATTAAAATTCAAGTGCCCACAAAAGATGGCGTAGGCGTAGACATGTATCTGTCAACATCCAGCGCGGGCGGCGGCCTCCAAATGACCGTTGCAGGCGTTGTGAAAATGATGAGCGCCGAAAGTGCTCAAAGAGCAGCGCTCGGAGCAGGGGCGATTATCATGGATACTATAGCCATTGATGACGGGCGCAAGGAGTATCAGAAGGTCGAACGCATTCGTCAGCTTAGGCCCGATATGATACTAATGTCTGGCGGCACTGACGGTGGGACGGTCAAACACCTCGTTGACATAGCTGAAATGCTTATTTCCGCCGACCCCAAGCCGAGACTCGGGATTGGCGTTAAACTTCCTGTAATCTATGCGGGGAATAAGGATGCTGTGGAAGCAGTCAAGCAGATACTTGGCGACCGCGTTGACCTTCGTGTCGTGCCTAATCTGCGTCCAACTCTCGACCGCGAGAACCTTCAACCAGCGCGTGAGGCAATCCATGAGCTGTTCCTCCAGCACGTTATGCAACAAGCTCCTGGCTACAGCAAGCTGATGACTTGGACAAGCTCTGGAATCATGTCCACCCCGAATGCTGTCGGCAAAATAATACAAACAATTGCCGAGCAGGAGAAAATCAATGTGCTAGCAGTTGATATAGGTGGTGCGACAACTGATGTGTTTTCCGTTTTTTCTGGCGTATTTACTCGTACTGTCAGCGCAAACTTAGGCATGAGCTACTCCATTTGCAACGTCCTCGCCGAAGCTGGGATAGAAAATATCCGTCGCTGGATTCCATTCCTTGCCGATGAGGGGTATGTAAGGAATCAACTTCGCAATAAGATGATTCGACCAACAACGATTCCCCAGACTCTTCGCGATCTTTATATCGAGCAGGCAGTCGCACGCGAGGCCCTCAGACTTGCATTTGAACATCATAAATCGCTTGCCCGTGAGCTCAAGGGCGTCCAGCAGGTTCGGACAATCGCCGATGCTATTAGCCAAGAAGGTACGGGCAAAACACTTGTTCATTTGATGGACCTCGATATGATTGTCGGCAGTGGTGGAATCCTAAGCCACGCTCCGAGGAGGGCAGAGGCTGCTCTTATGATGCTTGATGCCTATCAACCTGAGGGAGTAACAATGTTGGCAGTGGATTCGATATTTATGATGCCCCAGCTCGGAATACTCTCGACCATCATGCCCGAGGCGGCATCTCAGGTTTTTGAGCGTGATTGCCTCATTAAATTAGGAACCTCAATTGTTCCCGTAGGTATAGGCAAGGAGGGGCAGACGGCTTGCACCGTAGCAGTCAGGTATCGAAAATCACAAGAGAGTGAAGCAAAGACCTATACCATTCCATTCGGAAGCATCAAAGTGATTCCATTAGGCGTGGGTGAAAAAGCGGAAGTTGCGATTACTCCTGCCAGAGGTTTTGATGTTGGTTCAGGGCGAGGTCGCTTGCACACTGTTGAGGTTGAGGGCGGAGTGGTCGGTCTGATAATAGACGCACGGGGTCGTCCGCTGGTTATTCCTTCGGAGGATGATAAACGCATTGCCAAGTTGCGAGAATGGATGGAGGCATTAGGGCTAAGACCGGAGTAAAGCATGGGAACAGCATATACACCAGGACTTAAAGTTAGTTCGAAAACGACAATACGCAAGATGAGGCGCCTGCCTCTAAAAGGAGAGGTTTGCGTAAAGGTTGGCGACCACGTCCTGCCTGACACAGTTGTCGCCCGGACAGAACTTCCCGGCGTAATGCAGACCGTTCGCGTGGCAGAGTACCTAGGGATTGAGCCATCGGAGATTGAGCGCGTACTTAAGGTTGCCATTGGCGACGAAGTCGAACCCGGGACAGTCCTCGCTGAGAGCCGATCTTTCTTCGGCCTGTTCAGAAACGAGTGTAAGTCTCCAATTGCTGGCACGGTTGAAATGATCTCGCCAATCTCGGGACATGTAGGCATTCGATACAAGCCAACATTGGTTGAGGTCAAGGCTTATATAGAAGGCGATATCGTTGAGGTTTTGCCGGAGGAAGGCGTCGTAGTCGAGACCACTGGTGCACTTATACAGGGAATCTTCGGAGTGGGCGGCGAGCGTCTGGGAGAAATTAAGGTAATAGTAGCTCAACCTGGTGAAATTGTAGACGAGGATGCAATCACTGGTGATCTCGCCGGAAAGGTAATCGTCGCGGGCGCTAATATTACTGGCACGGCCATAAGAAAAGCCGCCGGGATTGGGGTCGCAGGAATAGTGGTTGGCGGAATTATAGACAAAGACCTTGTTGATTACCTCGGTTACGACATAGGCGTTGCCATCACAGGACATGAGGAAATCCCAACAACGCTAATAGCAACCGAGGGCTTTGGTGTGATGCGAATGGCACATCGTACTTTTGAGCTTCTTAAATCGCTCGAAGGACGGCAGGCGTCAATTAACGGCGCAACCCAAATACGCGCTGGAGTAATCCGTCCCGAAATAATCGTGCCTATTAAAAACATTGTTGTTGCCAGCGTAGATTCCTCGGGTGAGCAAACTCTTGAATTGGGAACAAGGATACGTATTATTCGCGAGCCTTATTTTGGCATGCTTGGCGAGGTAGTAGCATTGCCGCCTGAACCAGTGCTAATTGAATCGGGGGCAAAGGTTCGAACCCTAAAAGCCAAGCTTGAGAACGGCGAGGACGTTACAGTTCCACGCGCGAATGTTGAGATAATACAAGAGTAGTCTTTCAACTTTTAAGGTTGTGGCTCATAGAAGACAACTAAGTTCTTAAATTAAGTTCTTGGTTAAGGAGTCCTACTATGTTTTCAAGAAGACGTGTTTTGTTTAGGCTTCCACATTCTTTATTGGCGCTTGCCCTCTTGGTGCTTACTGCATGCAACTTGTATGCAGGAGAATGGACAAAAGAGTTAGCGCCAGGTGTTGTGCTAACTCAGATTGTAAAAGAATGTTCTGGGCCAAATGATAATACAATTCCCCGAATCATAAATATTGTAAAAGTTGACCCTAAAGCCCCTGGAATTAAAATTAAAATGGTACTTGGCGGTGATTGTGTTTGGGGTCTCGACAAGACAAAAGGCCGTGAGACAATTGGCTCCATGGCTAAGCGCCTTCGTGCAATTGCTGTTCTAAATACAGATTTTTGCAATTGGACCGGCGATCCACTAGGTCTTCACATTAGCGGAGGAGAGCTCGTCAGCGAACCATATCCAAATCGGACGATGTTTGGCATTACATCCGATGGTCAGTACTTATTCGACCGCCTCGAATTCGATGCTCGAATCATTCTCCCCGATGGCAGGTGGTTTCCGATAAGGGGCATAAATCGGCCCCGGGGCGATCACGAGATGGTTGTCTATACGCCGAAGTTTTTCAAGAGCACATGCACAGAGTCAAATGGCTCAGAGGCAGTTGTAATTTCGCCCGACCTTCCCATCAGGCTTGGTGTTCCCCTAAAGGGCACTGTTACCTGCGTAAATCCCGACGCGGGTGATACGCCCATACCCGAAAACGGCATTGTGCTCTCTGGTAGAGGCACAGGTTCGGACTTTATTAAAGAGAATTTAAAAGAAGGCGTAGAGTTGACTTTGCAGTTCAATGTCAAAGGTGAAACGACAACCGGTTGGGAAAAGGTCATAGAGGCAACTGGTGGTACCCCCAGGCTTGTTCGTAATGGCAAGATAAGCTTAGAAGTTGAAAAGGAAAACCTAACGCTGGATTCCAAATTTGTTACCGTTACCCATCCTCGCTCGGCACTCGGCGTAACAGCAGATGGGAAACTTGTGCTAGTTACAGTTGATGGCAGGCAAGAGGTAAGCACCGGCATGCCTCTGAAGGACCTAGCGGAACTAATGCTTTCCATAGGATGTGTTGATGCAATGAATCTCGATGGCGGAGGTTCAACAACCCTTTCCACGTGGTTTGGCACGCTCAATAGCCCCTCGGATGGCTGGCTTCGTCCACTTCCCAATGCGCTCGCTGTCTTTGCCGAAGAGGCTGAGGATTTCGACGTTCCCGAATTTACTATATCAGCCCCATCTGCTCCCATAGTAGCTGGGTCAACTGTCCGCCTAAGCCTTGTAGATTCATCTGGCCAGCCTATTGATCCAAAGTTAGCAGAAAAGGCAATCTGGAGCATGAACGGCGTTACAAACTTCGTGGACCAGGGAGGAGTGCTCCACGCCGGAAGGGTTGGCGAGACTGAGATTGTTGTAAAGTTAGATGGCAAAATTGCGTCTCTACCTATTGAGGTAATTTCAAAGGCGACGGGTAAGCTCACTGCAGAATTGATTCCAGACCCTTCGGGTGATGCTAATAAGAGTATCCTTAACGTTTTGGTCGTTGATGCTGCTGGGAAACCGGTGCAGGATTGCATGGTTTCAGTCAAAGTTACCGGCGGCGCCTCTGACCAGCCGTGGAAAAACACAAATGCCGATGGCAAAGCTTCTTTTGCAATTACTTGGGAAGAAGGCACCTCAGGCGAAGTTACCGCAAGCGTTGAGGGACTAACTCCGTTTACAATAAAAAGACAGTAGTAGGCAGTAGTCTAGTTGACACCCTAAGAAGCGTCGTGTTATACTTTTTGCGTTACCTGGGTGGCTTAAGAGGCTTGTCAAAAGGATGCGACAGTTGCCAAAACGCTGAATTCCCGGTTTATCATGCGCGGACAAATCATAGGATTGCTTTCTAAAATTTGCCTCTTGTTACTCCTCGGCGTTTCATCATTCGCCGCGACTGAGGATTTGTTACTGATAAACCCTCCCCAACAGAGTATTCCAGAATCTCCCCCAGGCGACCGAGTCAAATGCGAACTGGGAAACCTTAATGAATGGATACCTGCTGCTTTCTCTGGGGCGGAATACCGCATAGGGCCGGGGGACACGCTTAGTATTAATGTTCAGGGCAAGGCGACACTCGGCTACAAAGCGCGTCCGGATGCTAAGGCAGGCGAATCTCCTGATGAGGTGACGGTTACACCTGGAGGAGATATCTATCTTCCTTTGGCTGGCAAAATACAAGCGGCTGGCAAAACGGTTTCTGAACTTGAAGACGCTATACGCCAGCGATTGAGTACTTATATCAAACATTTTGAAGTTTCAGTCGCAGTTTCGAATGTCCGCACAATCAATGTATGGATAAGCGGTGAGGTTGAAAACGCTGGCCCACGAATACTGCCGGCAGTATGTACCGCTAGCCTTGCTGCTCTTCAGGCGCAAATTAAGCCAACAGGTTCGACTCGGCGAATCGAAGTCATCCGAAATGGCTCGAAAAAGATTGTTGACCTTTACAAAATAATTGTAACAGGTAATCCGCAAAATGACATATGTCTTGAACCCGGCGACACCTTGCATGTTCCTGCAGTGACCGACTATCTCGAGGTAACAGGCGAAGTCACGCGTCCGGGCAGATATGAGATGGTTTCGCTTGACGGGAAAACAGATGAATTCACCGTTTCCGACCTAATTAGCTTGGCGCTTGGAACTACCCCTGCTGCCGCTCGAGACAAGGCTTTCATCGAACGAATTGGCGAAGACGGACGGAAGTTTGCGATAAATGTGAATCTGCTTTCAAAGACGAATGATATTGCACTTAAGCCAGGAGATGTTTTGGTGGTCCCCTCGATTTCTGCATTCCAGCCTATTGTACGGTTGATTGGAGAATTCAAAGGCGATGGGGTATACCAGCGCGCTCCTGGTTCAACGACGACTGATATCGAAAACAAAAGTGGAATTTACTTCCTCAAGCAAGGCCAGACTGTTAAAAATGTTATTACGGCAACCGGAGGGGTCACTCCGCAAGCTGATCTCAAACGAGCACGAATCGAGCGCTTCGAGAACGGCGTCTTGAAGAATATTCCTGTTGATCTCGAACGCCTTCTTTTGCAAAACGACGACACGGCGGATGTTGTACTGCAAAATGGAGATTCGCTAGTACTTCCTGCACTTGCTGACAAAATTCACGTGTTTGGTGAGGTCAAGAAACCGGGGTCATATATATATAGTCCCAACCGAAGACTGGTTGACTATCTGGGGGATGCTGGTGGTACTACAGACATAGCCAAGCTAACAGAAGTTAGCATTGTCCGCGGCGGCTTTGAAAAACCTATAATCTTGAAGGTCAACGCCAAGCAAGCAATTATGAGAGGAACAATTAAAAGTAATCCTGTGCTTGAACCTGGCGATATTATTTACGTGCCCTCTAAGTTTATAGGGGGCTGGCGTGATGCGATGCAAATGGTATTTTCTAGCTTAAGCCTAATTACATTATTCCGCCGGCTCTAGGCGTTGGAAAGCCAATGGATGAGATAAACCTTGCTGACTACTTATATGTGTTAAAGCGGCGCAAGCGGACCGTGCTTGGGATACTTGTTGCTGTGATGATTATTTCAGGCATAGTGTTCGCCATCATGCCCCGCACATATCAGGGCAAGGCAACGCTCCTTTTCCCCGAACGTCGCACTAATGCATTAAGTTCCCAACTTGCTTCTCTTGTTGGCGGTATACCGTTACTTGGTGAGTCTCCTTCGCTTGCTGGGCGAAACGTTTGCATTACCGTTCTTCGTAGCCGCACTGTGAACGAGAATATTTGCAAACGTCTTAATTTGAACCAGTACGGATTAACCTATAAAGATTTACAGGAAAATCTTTACATCGAAACGCCAAAAGAAGGCGGATTGAATATCACATGTGAAGTGCCTACTTCCTGGCTTAAAGGTCATATAAGCAAAAGTGAAGTCGGTGAGGCTGCTGCGCGCCTTGCAGCTGATATCGCAAATTGTTATCTTAGCGAGCTTCAGCTGTTTGACCAAATGAACTCGCGGTTACTGGGGCGAACCGATCGAATGTTCTTTGAGAGTCAGCTACAGCGCTCGAAGAACGAGCTAGCTAAAGCTGAAGAGCGGCTTGAGAAGTTCCAAAAAGCAAATCCAACGCTAATGCCACCAGACAAAGCTTCGTTGTACGCCAACCAAGCGCTCGAACTAGCATCCCAGCAGATACAGGCTGAGATTGCTCTTCAGGAGGCACAAGGGCAAATCGCCCGCGCACGCGCCACATGGACAGCCGGCGCACCTTCTGAGCTTTCACCCGAGGCTGTCATGGATAATCCCGTCATTTCAGAACTTAAAGCTAACCTTGCAAAGTTGGAGGTTAGGCGCGCAACGTTGCTGGAGGATTTCACCGAAAACCACCCGGATGTAGTTGCTTTGGACCAGGAAATCAAAAAGACTTACGATAGGATACAAGAAGAAGTTTCGCACATCATAGCTGGGAAGGCTGGAAGCACAAGCCCTGCACATCAGGAACTAGTCAAGCAATTAGTTTTGTTGGAAATTAACGGCGAAGGTTTAGAATCTAGAAAATCCGCGCTGAATTCTGCACTGGCAAGGGTTGAACGTCAATTATCTAATCTGCCTCCGTTAGAAGTGGAATATGGAAGGTTACTACGAGATCTTAAGGCTGCAGAAACGGTTTACATGACGCTCTTGGCGGAGTATGCCAAAGCTCGTGTAAATGAGGAGCGGGATGCAGAGTCGTTTATTGTCGTTGACAAGCCGGTTGTTCCGACTGGGCCTGCGAAACCCTCGGTGAAACTGTTCTTTCTCGCGAGCCTGGTGTTGGGACTTTTTGGTGGCGTGTTCATAGCTGTCGTTCAAGAAGGCTTTGCAGGTACGTCAGGCGAATTTAGAAAAGCTAAAGGGATTCCACAAAAGCAACCTCGTGAGAAGGAGGTTTGAATGGAGCAGATTTGTGTGCTGGGACTTGGGTATATAGGGCTTCCTACGGCCACGTTAGCAGCTTCAAGTGGCTACAAAGTCAGAGGAGTGGACATAGATCCCAATGTAATCAATTGCCTTTCCGCCGGGCGCGCACATATTGCCGAGCCAGAGCTTCAGGCATCAGTTGCTCGCGTAATTGCTGATGGTTCGTTGACGGTCAGCAGTTCTCCATGTCCGGCTGATGTTTTCTTGATTGCAGTTCCCACGCCAATAAAAGAAGATAAGACCGCCGACTTAAACTGCGTTACTAATGCTGCCCGAATGATATCCGGAAACCTTCAAAGTGGTGCGTTAGTTATCGTCGAGTCGACTGTACCACCTGGCACTACAAGTAATGTTGTTATTCCAATTTTAGAAGAATCGGGTTTGAGCGCCGGGAAGGATTTTTATGTAGCTTATTGTCCAGAACGGGTACTTCCAGGGAAGATAATAATTGAGCTAATGAACAACGACCGTGTGATTGGTGGTTTAAATACCGAATCGGCAGTTCGTGCAGCAAGATTTTATCGCAGGTTTGTTCGTGCAGATATGTATATTACCAACTTAATCACTGCCGAAATCGTAAAGCTTGTCGAGAACGCATTTAGAGATGTGAATGTAGCTTTTGCTAATGAAATTTCATTGATTTCCCAGCAATTAGGAGCGAATGTTTGGGAAGTGATTGATCTTGCAAACAAACATCCGCGTGTAAACATACTGAACCCCGGTCCTGGCGTTGGCGGTCATTGTATAGCAGTTGACCCGTGGTTTCTTGTGGAAAGCGTGCCCGAAGCTACCGCTCTTATAAAAGCAGCAAGGCAACTTAATGACTCAATGCCGGAGCGAATAATATCGTGGGTTGAGTCAGTGGTTCCACCTGGCGCAAAGATTGCTTGTTTAGGAGCGGCATATAAAGCCAATGTAGGTGATATTCGTGAAAGCCCTGCGCTCCGTATTATTTACAGCCTTAAGGAAAAGGGATATGAGCTGTTTGTGGTTGACCCATATGTGGAAAATCTCAATGGCTTGGTACTTGTGCCTCTCAACGAGGCATTAGATAGCGCTGATTGTTTGCTCCTATTAGTAGATCATGATGAGTTCAAAAGCTTGGATATAGACCGCTTGCGTGAAAAGTTCGGCAATGGAAGGTTGATTGATACAAGAGGTATTTGGGCAAAAGGCCGAACTATTAGGGTTAGCTAAATTACTAAATCATGAAAAACAAAATTGCCGGATTTGAGGAAAAAGAAAAATTAACCGAGCAGCCAGTGCGGCCTGACTACCTTATTTTTGGTAGCCCGAGGATAGAAGAGGACGAGATTGAAGAAGTTGTAGCGAGTCTAAAAAGTGGCTGGCTAGGAACTGGACCAAAGGTTGCAAAGTTTCAATCTGACTTTCGTGACTACATCGGTTGTAAACACGCCATTGCATTAAACTCGTGCACCGCAGGGCTTCATCTTTCTCTTCTAGTTAGTGGCGTTGGTCCTGGTGACGAAGTCATCACTACACCAATGACCTTTGCCGCGACCGCTAATTCAATAATTCATGTGGGCGCAAAGCCTGTCTTTGTGGATATCGAACTGCCTTCGATGAACATAAATCCTGCTTTGATTGAGAGTGCAATCACTGAACGCACAAAAGCTATTATTCCCGTGCACTTTGCAGGTCGGCCGTGCGATATGGATAAGATTATGAAGATAGCAAAAAAGCATGGCCTTATCGTTATTGAGGATGCGGCGCATGCAATTGAAGCGTGGTATCATGGACAGAAAATTGGCAATATAGGGGACCTAACCTGTTTCAGCTTCTACGTGACGAAGAACATTATCACCGGCGAAGGCGGGATGGTAACTACCAATAACGACGAATGGGCAGATGCCATTCGCATCTACAGCTTGCATGGGCTGAGCAAGGACGCATGGAAGCGCTATTCTGACGACGGATTCAAGCATTACCAAGTAGTTGCCCCGGGTTACAAATACAATATGATGGACATCCAAGCCGCAATAGGATTCCATCAATTAAGAAAAATAGCAAAATACCATCGCCGACGTAAAGAAATATGGGAGACTTACGACCGAGAATTCTCAAGTTTGCCGATGGATCTTCCACCACCTGAAGAAAAAGATACTGTTCATGCTAGACATCTTTACACGCCACTACTGCGCATCGATGAGATTGATATCTCAAGAGACGAATTTCAACAACGATTGCACAAAATGAACATTGGTACGGGAATTCACTTTGTATCATTGCATTTGCACCCATATTATGCCGAGACATTTGGTTATCAGCCAGAGGATTTTCCAAATGCTTTGGAAGTTTCACGCCGGACGATTTCGCTTCCGCTTTCAGCCAAATTGACTGAAGAGGATGTTAATACCGTAATTCTGGCTGTCCGTCGGGCATTTCAAGCCTGATGAATAGCCAACTCTTTAGCATTGTTGCCGCACGCCTTTCCCGCACCTGTTTTTAATATTGAGACTTAGAAAACAATGGAATTTTATAAGGCTTGCTTTTAACATGGATTTTCCAACAGAAAAGGAAATTTATGAGGGATTAAATGAATAACCTGCCGAAGTTTTCTAGGGAATCAAAGGCTATTGTCTTTCCTGCTGGCACGGTCGCCGGGTATGGGCATATTCAATCACTTGGACTTGCTGGAATTCCCGTAGTTGCTGCTAATCCGGATAAGTGTGACAGTTTCTATTCACGCTATGTCGTAGAACGGCACATTGTCCCCGATCCACTTAAGGACCATGAGGCTTTTGTTCAATGGCTCGTTGAATATGGGAAAAACCAAGAATCAAAGCCGGTGCTCTTTATGGCAGAGGATGTTTTTGCATATATTGTAAGTCTTTATCAGGTTGAACTTTCGCCAGTATGCCTATATCCCTACCTGCCACTTGATAAGCTTGACCGATTCTTTAATAAAGAACATATGCTAAGGTTTGCTGAACAGGCGGGAGTGCCCCTTCCGCTAACGTTAACAAACCCAACTAGGAATCAGCTATTAGAGTGGGACGCCTTCCCGGCGATAATTAAACCTCTGGTGGCTAGGTTCACGTTTAAAGGCAGAAAGCTCATCAATACAGGAAGGTTTCAACATCTATTTGGCTCGAAAGCAGCAAAAGTTAACAACCGCCAGGAATTGCTTGAAAAGGCGGCAATGGTGGAGGAAGCAGAAATAGCCTATTTTGTTCAGGAATACCTATACGTACCCAATCGCGAGCTCCCAACTATTAAGTTCGTAGCGGCAGAGGACCATTCTATCCCGGCAGTTTTTATTGGGCGCAAGGTTCGTCAGTGGCCTGCTGACTTCGGTACATGCACAGTCGGTGAGTCTGATTACATCCCTGAGATATATAGTTTAACCGAGCGGTTCTTAAAAGCTATTGAGTACGTTGGTCCTGGTGGCATTGAGTTTATTTGGAATAAGAAAGAAGGAAAATGGCAATTTATCGAACTTAATCCGCGTCTAGATTTTTGGATTGGTATGGCGGCATTAAAAGGCGTAAACCTTCCGCTTCAGCAATATCTCCTCAGCACAGGTCAGCATCTGTTTACTGCTAGGCAGCGTGATGGCGGTAGGTATTGGATTGACATCATCGGCGACTGGGAGGATTGGAAATGGAGGCGAAATAATCCTGAATGGAAGGTTTCGCTTTGGGAAAGGCTTAAGCCTTATTTCTACTTTAATGAGGCTGTTTTCAGTTGGAAAGATCCCATTCCAGGCGCACGTAGGCTTGCACGGCCTATAGTTAGAAGGTTTCTTAGGCCATTAAAGGCAGTAATTCAATGCGCCAGATACATCAGCCGAAAGGCTCCTATTGACCCTATGCCGACCTATAATGATTATTGGAACCGCCGTATAGAGGATGGAAGTTCGAGGGCTTTCTATCCAAGGTTTGAAATTGCGGCAAATATGATTCGGCCTACGGATAATATTTTGGATTATGGATGCGGCAGTGGAGAATTTCTAAGATATCTTAAAAGCAAAGGTTATAAGAATATAGCAGGTTGTGATGTTTGCAAACCCGCTGACTTCCCAAGGGAAATACCTTTCTTTAACGAAAATGAGCTTTTTCGTAATATGCATTTTGACGTAGTAACCATGCTTCAAGTCATCGAACACATCCCTGATGCTGAAGATGCTATCGCAAAGATGTTTACCATATCCAATAAAATTGTTGTCTCAATTCCAAATTGTGGCTATTGGCAGCACAGGCTCCGGTTGCTTTTTGGCAGGGTGCCCATTACCGATGTGTTATACCATATGAAGGAACATGTGAGGTTATGGACCCACAAGGATTTCATGGATGTATGCCAGAGCTTTGGTTGGAAAGTTCGGTTTGCAAGAGCCGCTGTTCCACAAAATAGTATTTTAGCTCGATTTTTTCCAAGTTTATTCGCGAGACAGATGATTTATTTGTTAGATAAAAATGAAGATTAAGTTGGATTTGTCACGATAACCAATAGAAAAACTTTAATTTTGCCATTCCGAAGGGATGTGTAGTAATAAAAACTAAATTTCCCCAAGAATGATAGCGGCTTTGGAATCAGCATGGAGCTTTCCAAAGCCTTGTTTGTAATGATCTTGCAGAAATGCTAGCGTCTGTTGAAGAGCTGTTAGTCATCCTGGAGGCAGACGGTTAATATGATTATAAATCTACGGCGGAACCGTGTGATAAAGATTGCAGAGCGGTTTTATAATCTGTGTCGGCCTGGAAGAATATGTGTTTTTGAGACGGAAGCCGGGCTAAAATGCCTTTTCGGCCGTTTTAGTTCAAATCGGCTGGATGAGTATGTAGAGGATGAAATGCCTCTAAAGTCAGCCTTTGTTGATTCTTCTGACCTCTTGCTGTCGGCTGATTTTCTCCGCGACCGCTATACCTTGTGCGGCGTTAGCTTGCTCCAATCGCCGCATTTTAGTTTGATGCAACAGATGGCGTCGGGAACTTTGACGCAAGATTCTGACTACGTTTTGAGATGCAAATCGGGTACTCTCGACTCACGCTTGCCTTTTGACCCCGACCTTGAGCAGTTGCGCCACTGCTTTCAATTGAGGCTAGGGGAGTTAAATGAGAATAAGCCCTTCTATATTTACGTGCGGAGGATAATCTTCAAAGAAAAGCCAGTATATTTAATCGCTGACGGGAAGCACAAGGCGGCGTTGGCAACTTATTTTAATCGCACCGACTGCCTATACTTAAGATTCGTATCGAGCAAAGTCAATCAAGAGCCTTTTTTTAGACAGATATATGACCGCATACTTAGTTTAGATCCTCAAGAGTATTCCATCAATCAGAATTTTATTAGGGCTATTCGAGATGAATACCAGGCTAAGACAGATTGCTGAGAATATCGAAAGGAACCCTTGCGAATCTACAGGGCATATATACCATCCGTTGCCCTTTCCAGAATTCGAACGACTTAAGACGTCAAGTTCGAAGGAGTCTGCCTTTCGTAAATGGCGCTTGATAAATCATTCCCTTCAGTCATTTCCTTCAATAGCTGGATTGCGCGTGCTGGATGTTGGCGCTAATGCTGGGTTCTATTCGTTTAATTTTGCCAAACTGGGCGCACTTGTGGATGCTTATGAGCCGCACAAGCATTATGCCCAATTTGGCGCTCAGATTGCGGAAGCTACTAACCTCCCAGTCCGATGGCATAACAAGAGATTAGAGCAAGCAGATTTGGCGGGCAAAAGCTACGACATTGCCTTGATGCTGAGCGTGTTTCAATGGGTTTCTAGAGGTAACGAAAACCTAGAAGAAGCAAAAGCATTGCTCAGTGCCGTGGCGCACTCTGCAAGAGTTCTATTTTTTGAATTAGGGTGCAACAGCGGTGAAAGTGCCATTCACGTTGCTGAGCGTCCGATTGCTTGGATTTGGCGTTTGCTTAAGGAAAACACTTCGCCGAAGGATGTTGCTTACCTTGGCTCAACCGCTCCATGGGGCAGAGGACGTCGTTTTCTCTTTGCCTGCGCAGAAGATAGACTAAGTTTGACTCTTTGGCAGCGGCTTATCACCTTCGCCTTGCAAAGGTCCTGGATATGTTAAATGAAAAACAACAAACCGCTGATGAGTTAAAGATTAAGACAATTCGTGGAATAGGTTGGAGTGTGGCAGGCCAGGCAGGCAATCAAGTTCTGGCGGCCTTGACAATGATTGTCCTTGCGCGTTTGCTTTCGCCGCGTGAATTTGGCTTGCTGGCGATGGTTGTAGTAATCACAAGCTTTGCCAATATCTTCGCAGAAATGGGATTAGGCTCTGCGTTGGTACAAAAACAAGACATTCGCCAAGAACATTTGTCGTCTGTATTTTGGCTAAACGTGATCGCAGGTTTGATTTTGACTTCGGCATTTATTATCTGTTCACCGCTTATTTCAAACTTCTACGGTGAGCAAATCCTGAGGCCGCTCACTCTTCTAATATCAGCCAATTTTGCGATTGGTTCGCTGAGCATCGTCCAGAGGACCAACTTTGTAAAAACCCTTGATTTCCGCAGGCTTTTCGTTGCTGATATAACAGCGGTTGTAGTTTCTAGCGTTGTGGCTATAACGATGGCTTATGCAGGTGCAGGTGTATGGAGCCTAGCTGCACAATCGGTTGTTCTTACATCGGTGACTGCCGCCATGCTTTGGTTGATGAGTGCTTGGCGGCCTAGTCTCATTTTTCGCTGGAATGCAATAAGGGATCTTTTAGGGTTTGGTGCCAATTTGTTAGGAACCGATGTGCTCAACTACTGGGTTCGAAATATAGATTATTTGCTAATTGGGCGGTTTATTGGTAGCAACCCATTGGGCATTTATAAGAATGCCTACCAGGTTATGCTTTTTCCTTTAACCAATGTATCGCGTGTTATCTCAAGGGTGATGTTCCCGGCGCTTTCTATTATTCAAAATGAAAAGGCACGCGTGAGAAACATATACCTTCAAGTAACCCGAACGATAGCTTTGATAACTTTTCCAATGATGGCAGGCCTCTTTGTTGCCGTGGAACCACTAGTTTTGGCAGTTTTCGGCGCAAAATGGTCAGGAATGATACCTCTGCTTAGGGTATTCTCCATAGTAGGACTAATGCAGTCCATTGGCACACTCAATGGAAACCTGTATCTTTCTCAAGGAAGGGCTGACCTGCAATTCAAGGTCAGCCTTTTCGTTAAAGCAACTGCAGTGCTTGGAATCGTAATTGGTTTGCGTTGGGGAATAATGGGGGTGGCAATTGGTTATGCTGTTGCATCGCTCTTGAATTCTTATCCGGCATTTTATTTCGCAGGAAAACTGGTAAACCTAAGCTATTGGCAACTTTGGCGCAATCTGTTTGGGGTGCTAGGTTGTTCTATTGCCATGGCTGCTGTTGTATTCGGAGTGGGTGTCATATTGCCAACCACGTTGCCTTACGGGGCAAAGCTTGCATGCCAAATAATAATTGGGGTGCTAATTTATTGGCTGTTGATTCATTTTTTAGGCGTCAGAGCATATGTGGAGACACGGGAAATCTTGTTAGATCAATACCGCCGCTTCCGAGAAATGCGCAAACAGCTTGGTGATAGTGATGCCGCAGATGCTGTTAGTGCCAGAGCATTGTGACGTACAAGAGGGTTGGCATTAGCTTTTAATAAATTAATTTATTAAACATGAGTAATCACGTTGTTTTACATGTCGTAGAAACCTATCTTTTTATTACCGGCAGCTGGATTTATTCACAGGTTGCCGAAACAAACCGCTACAGATCCATAGTCGCCGCCAGCAAAATTGAGAATACGGATGTCTTTCCTTTTCCTGACGTTTATAAGTGTAGCCCCCTTATCGAAAATCCGCGTTCGCTATGGCAGTTTGCTGCAAACCGCGCCTTCGAGATGGCGCTAGGCATCAGAAAAAGGAAGTTAACCCATCTCGTCCACAAGTATGGAGCCGCCCTAATTCACGCCCATTTTGGTCCAACAGGATATGGTATGCTTCCCTTAAAAAGGACAACAGGTCTGCCGCTGATAACCGCCTTTTATGGTGCAGATGCATGCCAAATTCCCAACCGTGCTCCGAAATGGCATCGCAGATTTAAAAAGCTGTTTGAGGAAGGCGATTTATTTCTTGCTGAGGGCAATCACATGAAACAAACCCTTATTTCACTAGGATGCCCTAGCGAGAAGGTGGTTGTTCAGCATCTTGGTGTTAATTTGAGTCTTATTCCATTTAAACCACGCCGCCTTTCAGACGACGGCTTAATTAATATCATTGTTGTTGGCACGTTTCGAGAGAAAAAAGGAATTCCCTATGCCTTACGCGCCTTCGCGCGAGTTGCGTCTGACCATCCAAACGTTCGCTTAACCATTGTTGGCGATGGCAGAGTTGGCCCCGAACTTGAGATCAAAGCCGAGATTCTCAAAATAATTGCCGCTGAGTCAATTGCGGATAAAGTTCGCATCACAGGCTACATTCCATACAAGGAGTTTCTCCGCGAAGTAGAGAAGGCACATATTTGTTTAGCTCCTAGTGTAGTCGCTGCGGATGGCGATGCTGAAGGAGGAGCACCGGTTTGTCTTATTGAAATGTCGGCGTCTGGCTTGCCAGTGATTGCAAGTCGGCATTGTGATATCCCTGAGGTCATAATTGACGGCCAATCAGGTTTTCTCGTGCCAGAACGCGATGTCGAGGCGCTTGCCGACCGTCTACGCTTTCTAGTAAATCATCCTGAAATATGGGAGTCTATGGCGATTGCTGGGCGCAAGCATATAGAAGAAAATTATAGCCTTAGAGTAACTATTCCACGTTTAGAAGCCATTTACGACAGGCTACTCCAAGGTATTTTTCTTAATAAATAAATCTATTCGTACCGCAAGACTTTTTGATGGCTCACTAAATAGATTCTTGTGCAATTCTTGAAGCGCTTAATCAAGGGCTAAGTCAAGGAAATAGGTATACCTTTGCAGAAGATAGGTTTTGATAGTTAGACATGAAGAAGATTCTTATTGCAGAAACAATAGATTGGAATTCGTCTGTGCAAATAGGCAGTCATCACTATGCTAGGCATTTTCTCGAGCATGGGGATGAGGTGCTCTGGGTATCGCAGTATATCCACCCTTTGAGTTTTCTTACAGGATGCCGCGAAAGAACAAAGTATGCTTTCAGTCTTTCCCGAGGGGCGCGAAGCTCGGAGCACGAACGTCTCTCGCTGTACGTGCCGTTTACAATACTGCCTTGTAGGCGCCACTGGCTTTTTGACAGCAAGGTGGTAGGCAAGCTGAGTCTCTACTGTACATTTCCCTCGGTGAAAAGTGTATTGACTAGGCTTGGCTTTGACAAGGTAGATGTAGTTTGGATATCCAACCCTTTGTTTGCAGAAATTGCTAACATCGTGAAGCATGATGTACTTGTCTTTAGAGTAAATGATTTATATGCAGGTTTCAGGGGAATGCCAAGTTGCATAGAGGAGTTTGAGAAGGCGCTAATTAAAAGCGCTGATTTAGTTTTTGTTACTTCCAAAGTACTTGCCAAACACGTGGAGAATTTAGGTGGAAAAGGCATATATTTGCCAAACGGTGCGGAAGTTGAACATTTCTTATCTCCAATGCCCCTGCCCGCAGATTATTTGGGCATCCCGCCTCCAAGAGCAGTGTATGCAGGTGCAATCGAGCGGTGGTTCGACACTGATTTAGTTGCGAGCATAGCTAGAGACCTTCCAGACATGTCTTTTGTGCTAATTGGTCGCTGCGAAGGGGTTGAAAACAGTGTGTTTTCGAGCATGCCGAACGTGTATCTACTGGGACCAAAGCCATATAAAGAGTTACCTGGATATTATCAACATGCCGATGTCGGTATAATCCCCTTCAAAGTAAATGAGTTCACGGCGGCAATCAATCCAAACAAACTCTATGAGTACTTTTCGGCAGGATTGCCTGTTGTATCCACATATTTGCCAGAAGTCGAACCACTTAAGCCATTGGTAAAGATTGCGCAAGATTCCAAAGAATTCGCGGCATTTCTTCGTGAGGCGTTGGAAGAGGAAAAAAATAGTCTGCGAGAAGAGCGTATTCAATGTGCCAAATCGAACTCCTGGAAGGCGCGGTTTGATGAAGCAATGGCTTATATCTCCGATTTGCTAAGCTCACGCAATACTGGAGCGGCATAATGCAGAGAGTCTACATCATTGTCCTCAATTGGAATGGTTGGCAGGACACAATCGAATGTCTAGAAAGTGTTTTTAGAAGCGACTATCCCGATTTTCAAGTGGTAGTGTGCGATAACGGCTCTAAAGATGCTTCGGTAGAGCGAATAAAAGAATGGGCTGAGGGACGGTATCAAGTCGAAATAGCGCCAGAAAATCCTCTTCGTTATCTAGTTTTTCCGCCGGTTCCCAAGCCTATTGAATTTCAAGAATATGACCGAGCCAAAGCGGAGGCAGGTGGGGAAGCTGGGGATACAGAGCCTCGGCTTGTTATCATAAGGATTGATGAAAACTTAGGATTTGCAGGCGGAAACAATGTTGGAATACGATATGCGCTTGCCAAGGGAGACTGCGGATACGTATGGCTGTTGAATAACGACACAGTGGTGACTCCAAATGCCTTAAGTGGCATGGTGCGTCGGATGGTAGAATCGCCGGTTGCTGGCATGTGTGGTGCAAAAATACTCTACTACGATGAGCCGGAAAAAGTACAGGTCCTCGGCGGCGTTTCATATAATCGGTGGTTCGGAACAACCAAACAAATTGGCTGGCTAAAATCGGCAGATGTGCCTTATGATTTACTAGAAGTGGAACGCAATATGTCATATGTAACTGGGGCATGCATGCTCGTATCTCGCCAATTTCTAGAGACAGTTGGTTTAATGAGCGAGGACTATTTTTTCTATTTTGAAGAGCTCGATTGGGTAATGCGCGCACGGGGTGCATTCGACTTGCTCTACGCTCCGGACAGCGTCGTCTATCATAAAGAAGGCAGAGCTGTTGGGGGAAGTAGCCGTGCGGCTAATTGTAAAAGCTATATTTCGGATTATTATTATCTGCTGAATAAGATAAAAATCACGCGTAAGTTCTTCCCTTATGCCCTACCTACTGTTTATCTAGGTATTCTCGGCACTCTTGCAAATCGAATTAGAAGACGCCAATGGGACAGGGTGGGTATGGTCTTTAAGATTTGGCGATGAGCATGATTGAATTGTTACTGATAATCTGGATTGCAACGATTGGTGCAGACAGGATTGATTTCTTGGGTGGCACAGGCGATTTTATCCTTACGCCGTTCCTCATCTTGTCGCCATTGGTGCTTTCATTTGGGTTTATGCACCTTATGCTTAAGAAGAGCGCCCCCGCGGTTTTAGTGCCGAGGAATACCCGCCAAGTTATCTTTCTCTTCACACTGTTACTTATTCTTGTGCTGTTGTCAGTGGTTTTCGGGCGAGATATGCGCCTGGGTTTGAAGAGATTTGCTTTGCTAGCTATTCAGGTTTATGGGACTTTGCTCGGTGCAATTATTCTAGCTAATTTGAAAAATCCGGGGCGTATTCTCCTCTTAGGCGCATATTGCGGCATTGTCCTCAGCCTTCTGATGAATTTAGGCCAGCTTCTATATTGGCTTCCTACCTCATTAAGTGATCAAATCAGAAACATGAGTATCATTGATTTTGGTCCACGGCTTGTTGGACAGTTTGGCCCTCGGCTAGCTGGTGTGTCGATTGACATGAACCGAGGGGCGACGCTTCTAATGGTTTATGCGTTCTTTGTACTGAAGTTTAGCGGTCGTTCGCCATTGCGCGATGCATTTTTCTATTTGGCGTTGGTTATGATATTGGCGACTTTATCTAGGTCTGGGATTGCTGGGTTTATAATCATGGGATTGGTTATGCTGGTTCAAGATGGCAGGATTAGGCTCTCGTCGATAGCAAAGGCGGCGGTGGTTTTCGGTGGATTGGGTATATTATTGCTTTTTGTTGCCCGATGCACGGTGCTAGGAACCTATCTTAAAATAGGTAGATTATTGGCGGAACGTCTATCTTTTGGCGAGTCAGAATCAGGCGGCATGCACTTAATGTTAGTTGAAAGGGGTTTGGAGATTGCTTCGTCAAGCGTGCAAAACTTTTTCCTTGGCACGGGTTTTGGTAGCTCAAGATTATTGCTTAATGACGTTTTTATAGACAAGTATGCTAATTTCCACTCAATTTATATTTCGTTTCTTGTCGAAACCGGTATTCTTTCCCTTTTTGTGCTGTTGTTGCTCTGCTGCCTACCCCTCGTAAAGTCTAGGAATTATATGCCAATGATGCTTGGGTTAATGGTGGTCAATCTTTTCTACCAACTTTCCCTGGAGCCGATTTTTTGGTTGAGTATAGTCCTTCTGTGGACAAATATAGGTTTTGCAGGCAGTAAAGTGAGGGATACTTAATCGAAGGCAAGGAAGCAATGCGCATCGGGATAAATGCACAGCTCTATTCATCCTCGGCTTCTTACAGAAATGCCGGTATATCGAGGTACATTCGCGGATTATTGACTGCTCTTGCTGTTTGCCGCGACACTCAGGAAATACACGTGTTTTTGCGGGACGCAGAACGAATGGAATTTCTAAACGAACTCAATATGCACTGGAGTTGTCGGCGCACCGAAAGCCCTCTATTTCGAATTGCTTGGGAACAGGCAATTCTTCCACTGCTGGTCAGGCGGTTAAGGCTCGATATTCTTCATGCGCCTGCCCATGTGCTTCCCATAGCGTGTCCGTCCAAATCAGTGGTCACTGTACTTGATCTTAGCTTTCTGCGTTTTCCTCAATATTTCCCTCAATTTCAGCGGCAGTATCTTAAATGGTTTACTTTTTGGTCGGTTCAAAGGGCAAACGCAGTAATTACGATTTCGGAGCATTCGAAGCGCGAGATAGTGGAGCTTCTTCACGTTCCAGAGAACAAGGTTTTTGTCACTCCTCTGGGTGTAGATCGAAACTTTCATCCGGTTGCCGGCGAGGAGATTGCGCGCGTTGCTAGTCGGTATGGGATAGGAGAAAATACAATCCTTTTTATCGGTACCTTGGAGCCTAGAAAGAATATTCACTCTTTAATAGCGGCTTTTGACGTCGTGCGGAAAAAGTTTAACCAACGTTGTACTCTGGTTTTAGCTGGTGGAAAGGGTTGGTTTTATCATGAATTATTTGAATTTGTCCGACAATTACATTTAGGGGACAGCATAAGGTTTTTGGGTTATGTTCCTGCTGAGGACCTGCCGGCGCTTTACGGAGCGGCTTCTGTCTTTGTATATCCATCGGTCTATGAAGGTTTTGGACTCCCGCCGCTGGAAGCGATGGCATGTGGAACGCCGGTAATAACATCGTCAACAACCTCCTTGCCTGAGGTAGTCGGCGATGTGGGGATTATGGTGGAACCACATGACGTCGAAGCACTTGCTGATGCGATTTTGCGAGTATTGTGCGATTTTGATTTGCGTCAGGAAATGAAAGCAAAAGGCATAGAACGGGCAAAACGGTTTTCTTGGGAGGAAACAGCCCGTCAGACGTTGAAAGTGTATAACAATATCTTTTAAATAAGGGGCTGAGAGTCGGTGAAAATCGCCATTGTTCACGATTTTCTCAATCAAATGGGCGGCGCCGAGCATGTTCTCAAAATATTTCGGGAAATTTATCCCGAGGCTCCAATTTATACGACTATCTATGTTCCTTCTGCTGTGTGCCCCTCGTTTAAAACTGCAGATATCCGAACATCCTTTATGCAGAAGCTTCCAATGATAAAAAAGCACTTCCGGCGGTACTTGCCTTTATATCAGTATGCAATTGAGCTTTTCGACCTCTCAGAATTTGATGTTGTCCTTAGCAGTTCATCGTCATTCGCCAAAGGAGTAATTACCCAACCGCACACATGCCATATCTGCTATTGCTATACGCCAATGCGGTTTGTGTGGAATTACCACACGTATATTGAACAAGAGCCTTTCTCGCGGCTTACAAAGATTGTTTTGCCTTATATTATCCATCGCCTCCGCCGATGGGACGAAATTACCGCAAACCGTGTTGATTTTTATATTGCGATAAGCGAAGAAGTAAGGCGGCGTATTCGTAAGTACTATCGTCGAGAGGCAACTGTCATCCATCCGCCAATTGACGCCTCTCGATTCAAGGTAAGCGTTCAGGATGATGGCTATTTCGTGGTTTTATCGAGACTCCTTCCTTATAAAAGGATAGACATTGCAATTGAAGCGTTTAATAGGCTCAAACTGCCCTTGAAAATCATCGGAGATGGGCGCGACCTCGAGCGCCTAAAGAAAATGGCTGGTCCTACGGTGGAGTTTCTTGGAAGGATACCAGATGATGAAATGTATAAGTGTCTTTCCGCCTGTCGGGCGTTAATATTCCCAGGTTTGGAAGACTTCGGCCTTGCTCCAGTTGAAGCAATGGCTTGCGGAAAGCCGGTGATTGCATTTGCTGGGGGCGGCGCGTTGGAAACGGTAAATGATGGGGTTACTGGAGTCTTCTTCTATGAGCAGACACCCGAGGCAGTGGCAGAGGCGGTTTCAAGGTTTGACCCCGACCGCTTTGATCCCTACGAGATACGCAAGCATGCCGAGCTTTTTGATGTCTCGGTGTTTAAAGAACAAATATCAACATTTGTAAGAGAGAAATTCCATCTGTATCGGACCTCTGCTATGTTGACGGGAGACGAAAGGTTCGGTATACTTGCGAGGGTGAGCGATAGAAGCTTTGACTTCGAGAGGAAACACACGTCGGATGTAACGCACGATAAACGAGGCTAGTCCATCCCCCCTAAAAGAGGGTGAAAAGATTATTATGCGGCACCCGAATATTCACCGCTAGTTTATTCCTTGAGAGAGGTTGCTTAGAATCCCATAAAACGTTTTGATTGGAGAGTTTTATGATTTACGGTGTGAAAATCAAAAAACTTCAGCCCCATGCCGATGAAAGGGGCTGTTTAACGGAGATTCTTCGCTCCGACGAAGAGATTTTTGAAAAATTTGGGCAGATATACGTATCTTTAAACTATCCAGGTGTTATACGCGCATGGCATTACCATAAGAAACAGGATGATTTCTGGGCTGTTGTTAAAGGCATGATTAAGGCCGTAATGTATGATTCACGTGAGGATTCGCCAACTAAGGGAGAAATACAAGAAGTTTTCATGGGGGAACAAAACCCAGTATTGCTCCGAATCCCGGTTGGTGTTATGCACGGCTACAAAACGATTGGAACAGAGTCGTCGCTACTTATCAACCTGCCTACAATGCCCTATAATGCAGCAGACCCGGACGAGTACCGCTTGCCTTACAATACGCCTGATATTCCATACGATTGGGATATCAAGATGAGATAGGTCTATCTCCACCAATGGCGGTTACATTTGGGGATTGGGTTTACCCTACAAGAGTTAGCGGAACTGTGTCATGCGCTTGGGCGTATTAATTGTGGGTAGCCATTAAAAAGAAGAGGCTGTTAGTATGAAAAACATATTGGTAACTGGCGGTGCAGGGTTCATTGGCAGCAATTTCTGCCGATATATGCTTGAGAAATACCAAGATTATAACATTATTGTGCTCGACGCGCTGACGTACGCCGGAAACCTCGATAACCTCGCTGATATTCAAGATAATCAGCGTTTTATGTTCTTTCACGGCGACATTCGAGATAAGACAATTGTTGAAAACCTCGTGCGCAACGTTGATGCCATTGTAAATTTTGCAGCTGAAACGCATGTAGACCGTTCGATTGCCGACCCTGGCAGCTTTGTCCTCACAGACGTGTACGGAGTATTCATGCTTCTAGAAGCTTGCAAGAAATTCGGCATTGAAAAGTTCCTTCATATTTCTACCGACGAGGTCTATGGAAGCATTCAAGAGGGAAGCTTCAAAGAAGGTGACCCGCTTCTTCCGAACAGTCCATATTCATCAAGCAAAGCTGGCGGTGAACTTCTGGCTAGGTCTTACTTTGTAACCTATGGACTTCCAGTATTAATAACCCGCGGTTCGAATAATTTTGGGCCATATCAATATCCTGAAAAACTTATTCCATTGTTTATTACAAACGCGCTGGAGGACAAACCTCTGCCTGTTTATGGGGATGGAAAGCAAATTCGAGATTGGATCTACGTTCTTGACCATTGTGAGGCTATTGACCTAGTGCTTCACAAGGGAGAGATAGGTGAGGCATATAACATTGGTGGCGGAAACGAACGCATGAACATTGAAATCACCAAGTTTATCCTATCCCACCTCGGGAAGCCTGAATCGCTAATCAAGTACGTTGCCGATAGGCCAGGGCACGACAGGCGCTATGCATTAGATTGCACCAAAATTCAAGCACTTGGATGGTCACCCCGACACAAGTTCGAGACGGCACTGGCAAATACAATAGATTGGTATGTGAAGAATGAGGCTTGGTGGCGGAAAATCAAAGAGCACCAGGCAGATTATAAAGAATTTACCAAGAAGTGGTATAGTGAAAGGCAGTAATTAGCGGCAAGGAACTAACTGCCACTTTAAACAATAATTACTATTTCATCAACTTCACAAATTATTGCATGAGGGTTAAGGATGATCATTACGCAGACTCCGTTACGAATAAGTTTTGCTGGAGGGGGTACAGACTTTGCTGATTTCTACCGCTTGGATGGTGGTTGTGTAATCTCATCGGCGGTCGATAAGTACATCTATGTGATTATCAAAGAACGCTTTGATGAAAAAATCCGCATTGGCTATTCTCGAACAGAAATGGTTGATTCAATTGATGAGATTGAGCATGAGCTTGTTCGTGAATGCCTCCGAAAGACAGGCATAACGCACGGCGTCGAAATTTCAACCATGGCTGATATTCCCTCAGAGGGGTCCGGCTTGGGTTCTTCAAGTAGCGTGACCGTTGGTCTTCTCAACGCAATGTATGCTTACAAAGGCGAGATAGTGCCTGCCGAAGTTCTTGCTAGGGAGGCATGTGAAATTGAGATTGACATTCTAGGCAAGCCGATAGGGAAACAGGATCAATATATCGCAGCATTTGGCAACCTCCGCTTTATCTCGTTCTTGCCGTCCGAAGAAGTAAAAGTTGAGTCCATCAATCTTGATCCCGAAAAGAAACGCAGATTGAGCGAGAGCCTAATGCTCTTTTTTACAGGCATGACCCGCAGTTCGAGCGAAATACTTTCCGAGCAGAAAGCGAATATTGCCGACAGAGTCGACATACTAAGAAAGATGAAGCAGCAGGCTGAAGAAATCCGAGAAAGTCTGCTCAATGGGCACATAGACCGATTAGGTGAGATTATGCACCAAGGCTGGCTGTATAAAAAGCAACTTGCCGGAAAGATTAGCAATAGTGAGATTGACAACATGTATGAGCGGGCGCTTGATGCCGGCGCACTTGGCGGGAAAATCGCAGGTGCAGGTGGCGGCGGCTTCTTATTGCTCTACTGTCCGCCAGAGCGCCAAAACAAGGTTCGCGAGGCTCTCTCGAATCTCAGGGAGCTAAACTTTAACCTTGAACGAGACGGAACCAAGGTAATCTTTAATGTGAGGCGGTAACCGATGGATAGAGTAAAAAACTACCTAAATGATGTTGCTCAGTTGCTGATAGAGGCGCCAACGGAGGACATTCGTAAAATTGCATCTCTCGTAATGGATGCTTATCTCTCCGGCAAGCAGGTTTTCATCATGGGCAATGGCGGGAGCGCTGCCACTGCTTCACATCTAGCATGCGATCTGCAAAAGGGAATTGGTTGTCTCAACCCAGACAAAAAGTTTCGCGTAATGGCGCTCACGGACAACGTTCCGATAATGACCGCTTGGGCAAACGATACAGATTACTCAAATATTTTCGCAGAGCAATTGGCAACTTGGGTGGAACCAGGCGACCTAGTAATTGGCATTAGCGGCAGTGGAAACTCGCCCAATATTATTAAGGGAATTGAAGTTGCAAAGGAAAAAGGTGCAATCACTGCTGGCTTAAGTGGTTTCAAAGGTGGCAAGCTTGCCCAGGTGGCTGACCATAATGTCGTTGTACTTAGCGATAACATGCAGCACATCGAAGATGTTCACATGGTCATCTCGCATTTAATATTTCGCTACCTACTGGAGGAACTGTGCCGTTGAAAGTGGTATTCCTGGACAGAGATGGCGTAATTAATAAGAATCGCGATGACTACGTAAAAACAGTTGATGAGTTCGAGTTTCTGCCTGGAGCTCTGGAGGGGTTGGCAAGACTTAAGGAAGCCGGATACAAGGCAGTCATTGTTTCAAACCAGGCCGGGGTTGGACGTGGTTTATTTTCTTTGGATGAGCTTGAGCGAATAACAAAAGCTATGCTTGGTGAAATCAGACTCACAGGCGGAGAAATAGCTGGTGTCTACTATTGCATACATCGCAAAGACGAAGGCTGCGGATGTCGGAAACCCGAACCTGGTCTCTTTCTAAAGGCACGTGAAGAGCTTGGTCTTGATTCAGAGGGTAGTTTTTTAATAGGTGACACCGAAAGCGATATTTGTGCAGGATACCGGGCAGGATGCACTACGATTCTGGTTTTGACTGGCAAGTCTTCGGCTGATGATGTTGAGCATTGGCAGTATAAGCCCGATTATATTGCTGACAACCTTCAATCTGCCGTCGAGTGGATTATTAATAATCGAGTTGGCATTAAGTCTAACTAACGGTTAATGATTTTCTTCTCACGACTTAATTATTTGCTTATCAATAAATAACCTATTATTCAGGAAGGGGTTTCTAGGTTGGGCAAATCAGGGGGCATTTGGGTTTTCCTCACCTTAGCGCTAGTTTTAACCACCATCGGGACGCCTTTTGCGGATACTAGGAGCGTCCCTTCTGCCGACCGGTTGCCACTTGAACATTGGGCGTATGATGCGATGCTCAACCTTGCTGCGGACAACTTAATCAGCGGTCTACCTGCACGACTCTTTGCAGGCGACAGGCTTTTCAATCGCCTGGAAATGGCAGAAATTGTCGCATCGGCAGTAGATAATGCGTTGGAACGCAAGCTGAGCGCTAGCCAGGTGGCTTTGATTACCAAGCTGATTGAGGAATTCAGGCCTGAGATTGCTTTTCAAAATGCAGTGGTGCTTGAAAAGTGGTCAAACCGCGAGGAGTCAGGCTCGCCCAATTCAATGGTTTTGACAGGTTATGTGCGCGGCGTTGCAGAGGACGATTCCGGCGGGGATAGCCTTCTTCTTATTCCGTACAGGGTTTCCGCGTTGGCAAACTTTTCTGAGGACATGCTTGGCGCCTGCACGCTTTCAGAGCGAGAGGATAAGTTTTTCCTGCAAAGGCGAAATGACCCCCAGCCTGGAAAAATAATGATTAAGGGCTATGGTGAAGATTTTACATGGGAGATAGGAAGAGACTACTTCTGGTGGGGCCCTTGCTATGCCAGTTCATTGATACTCTCGGACAACAGCGCTGGGTTTTGGAATGCCGGAGGTTCAAAGGAGTTTTCTTTTGGTCCATTCTTTGGTCGAGTAAAAATCAGCCAATTTGCCAGCGCTTTTGAAGACGAGGGGCAGACGCTTTATCTTTTCGGCAGGCGTTATGAAAGGACGCTGTCCCACGGATGGAATATAGGTATCAGCGAAACTGCCAAAACAGGCAAGATGCCAAATCCCTTAATCCTTGTGCTCCCATTTTATCTATATCAGCATTTGTTTCATGAAGTAGATGAAGAGTTTAATACCCTTTATTCCATCGATTTTCTTTACGCAGCCAGACCTTCGTATCAGATATACGGAGAATTATTGATTGATGATATAACATCGCCAAGGATTTTTGGCGGTGGGTTCGAGCGACCTCGGAAAACGGGCTGGACGCTGGGTGTGTATTTGCCTAGAATGCTTTCAAAAAATAAGCTCTCAACGTTCAGGGCAGAATATATCTACATAGACCGACTTACCTATGGTGCGACGCGTGAAGATTATCCATTGCTTGCATATATCCACAACACTGAGGTAATAGGACATGCGATTGGCCCGAATTCGAAAGCCCTATACCTTCGCTGGGAGCGAAGCTTAGCCGAGAAGCTGAGCGTAATATGTGAGTATTTGGATAGACATGAGGTTGAAGCGCAAAATCCGCGTAGGAACAATGAAAGAGCTGTGTCATTCCTATTTACTTACGATATTTCGCCTGACAAGTCAATTGGAGTAAGATTAGCTCCTTATACTATAAGGATGCCTGATGGTAGCCGAAATTCCGGGACTATCTACCAAATACGGGCAACTGCTGCATTTTAATCGAAGAAAAGGGGTAACAAAGGATGATAATAACAAGTAAGGCACCTGTACGCATAGATTTTGCTGGCGGATGGACCGATGTAGACATATTCGCAAAGGGCGCTGGCGGTGCCGTACTCAACGCCACTATAGATAAATATGTCACTGGCCGCCTTGAGATTTTCGAAAGCACAACCACCATGGAAAAAGAAGCCCATGAGGGAATAACGGTGACATATAAGTCTGATCTACCCTCTGGCTCGGGCTTGGGTACGTCTGCCTCACTCAACGTTGTGTGGCTGAGCCTTATAAAATCCCAAATCACCAGCATCGAAGACAAGAAGATGATCGCGAACCTTGCCTATGAGCTCGAGCGCATATTAGGAATCCTTGGCGGCAAGCAGGACCAGTATGCTAGTGCTATTGGTGGCATTAACTTCATGACCTTCAACGATACTGTAGAAGTTGAGAGGCTGGAGCTTGACCCTGATGTAATTTCCGAAATGGAGAGCAGGCTTCTCCTTTGCTATACTGGCAAGCCAAGGCTGTCGGGGAACATACACGAAAATGTTTGGGGAGCTTACCGCAGGGGTGTGCCGGAGACAGTGAATGCTTTGTACAACCTTCGAAACGTTGCAATTAGGATGAAGACCGTACTGTTAAACGGCGATCTAAATGAGTTTGCCGAGCTCCTTAATCAAAACTGGAAACACCAGAAGCAGCTTGATGCTTCCATTACTAATGAACAAATCGAAGAGCTTTTTGACGAAGCATTCAAAGTTGGTGCGATTGGCGGCAAAGCATGCGGTGCAGGCGGCGGCGGGTGTGTGCTTTTCTTTACTGAGCCCGGAAAGTATGACAAGGTTGCCAGCGTTGTTGAAAAATTGGGCAGCCGTGTCATTCCATTTAAGTTTGAGTTTGAAGGCCTTCAAGTAGGCGAGGTATAAGATTAGTGCATTTAATCGGTGGACTAACATCCTAGTGCCAGCAAGCTACTGTTCTGTCGTTGTTTAGGTTCATTACCTCTAGGGGAAAATAGCCTGCGAGGATAAATCCCTGGAGGAGTCATATGAACCTGGAACGCCGCAGTCTTCTACGTAGAATTGTAATATTCCTCTTCTTGTCTCTCTTGGCGCTGATAATGTATGGCCTTGCGGTATGGTCGTGGAATTCGTCTGCGGAACTCAGCGCGTATGACATGATTCTCCGCATGCGCTTTAAAGCACCACCTCGGCCGGACGTTGTAGTGTTGGCAATTGATTCAAAGACTATTGACGAACTTGGGCCATTGCCGTGGGACTACAAAAAACATGCCAGAATCATTCGGGCACTTACAAAGGTTGGCGCAAGTCGAATCGTGTATGATTTCCTTTTTGACCGGCCAGATAGTCTCCATCCGGGAGCCGATACTGCGCTATGGGAAGCGGTGCGTAGCGCCGAAAATGTATTCCTGCCGATGGCTTATGATCCTTTGAGAGAAACCGAATGGACGCCTTCCGACGTTCGTGCGCTTATCATTTTGGAGCGTTTTGCAATTTCACGTCGGATTGAGTATCCCGTAGATTCTCCAATGTTTAGCTATTACTTTTTCATACCACCGGTAGCAAATTTGATGACCGCGGCTGAAGGCATAGGTGGAATGGTAGGTACGCCTTCGTCTGGAGTTGTTCGCGAAGCTCAGCTTGCATATCTTACGACAGTAAAGTACCCAATTCCAACTCAGCCGCTACCCCAGACAACCCCTCTTCCAAAGTTAACTGACCAAGTTGTGGCTCTACCTGGGTTGCCGCTTGCTGTTTCTGCGAAGATTCTGGGAGTAGATAAAGATCAGATAATCGTTGACCTGACTGGAAGCATTGATTTAATTGCAAATCAATCATTGGTTGCCGAGATACCAATAGATGAGCAGGGTAGAATGCTCATAAACTACGTCGGGCCAGCAGGTACAATTCCTCGTTACAGCGCCTCGGATCTTCTTTCAGGGAAGCTTGACAGGTCGTTGTTTGCAGGTAAGCTAGTTCTTGTTGGGGTCACCGATTCATCTTCTCTTTATGCTGGCGTCTTACTTACGCCATATGGACAGATGCCGCGAGTTGAAGTTACGGCAAATGCACTTACGACAATTCTAGACAAGAGCTTCCTCGTGAGAAGGAAGCTCGAGGCACTTGCAGTCTTGCTGATACTCGGCATATTGCTTGGTCTTTTATTACCGTCATTCTCCGAATCTCAGCTAAGCTATTTTGCAATTGTTGCCCCACTTGTTTACATATTGGTTGCAATGATTGTGCTTGCAACTCTAAAACATGTTCTTCCTATTATCCCATCTATTCTTCTTATATTGTTTGGTTCTGTTATTGCGGGTTTGCTTTACCCCGCTGGTTCAACCGAATGATGTCCCCTGGGTAGCTGGGTTTATAAAAACTCAACAGGTGGACCAACCGATCCACCTGTTGAGTTTCTACCTTATGCCAGTCTTTTTAATTTAACTATTGAGGTGGCACCCATCCTTCACTTCCGTAGTTTACCCAGAAGTGATTGCTTTGCCACTTTGGATCCTGCGGGTTTGAAACCTGGAAGGTCTTGACGTGTCCATCAGCGTAGGCTACGTTGATGGAGTCAGCATGAGCCAGCTGGACTTCAGTTGTATTGCCAACCCTGAAGCCGGATGGCGCATCCCAAATTAGTGGAGCATCACCGGGTTTGTCGCACACCGACAGAGATTGTCCGCTAATTAGGTAATATCCGCCTGAAACTGGGTCTTTGCAGCGTGCATTGAATATATAGGTAGTGCGAGGATCTTGGCTTTGGCTGTTTATAGAAGCCCAGTTGTCGCTAAACTTGTAATCTGTGCTGCCTATTGTCCAAGAACCGTTGATTTTCACAGCAGGGCACTCAAAAATCTTTTGATTCTTGACGTATGGCAGCAAGAGATATTGGAACCAAGCCGAGTCCCTCTTTTGGGGATCGCGAAGGTCCGTGCCTCCGAGTTCAAAGATGGACATTGTATCGAACACTCGACCAAATCCCGATACGAGTGGGAAATGGTCATCATAGTCCGACGTGTAGAGATTCATCGCGGCAGTAATTTGCTTCAGGTTGTTGATGCACTGATTCTTAACTGCCGCCGCCTTTGCTCGAGCGAACACTGGAAATAGAATTGCTGCGAGTATAACAATGATAGCTATGACAACGAGCAATTCAATTAGTGTGAAGCCCGAGCGATTACGCTTTGCAAAAAGCATTTTAAGCACCTCCAGAGTAATTCAAAAATATAAGCGTCGCGCCGACTTACGCGACTTGTCCCAGGTTCACCTCCTTTCTTGAGTTGTATTTATTTTGACACGGGCAAGAACTTTGACAATTTGTTAAACCTGCCCATCTAGAGCTGAGTATACGGTATGATTTTTATGAGTCCTATATTACTTGCGAGACTACCAAAGCTTACCTGCAGATAGCAGTACTGCTTAATAAATATTAGCACACTTAGCGTTTGGCGTCAACTAATATTGGTTGCGCTTTTTATGCTTGTGAAGCAAAGTGGCAGTGCAATCTAATTTCACGTTTTAGACGACAGCGATTCGCTAATGGTTCGCTTGAAACATATCATAAATTAGTTTTTTTGTTGCTTCTGGATCTGCTTTGACAAAAATTCCCCCTGTATTGAGCGCAGGGAGCGTCTCCATTCTTATATTGGATTGGGGTAGAGATTTTGCAAATGAAAGCAGGCACATCATCTGCCGAAATGAGAGGTTAGTCTCGGTGTCCTTGCGTATCATGTCTAGGATATGAGGCAGTTTTAGCATTACGCAAGGGTTTGACAATTTTGCTTTGGCAGCTCGCAAAAGCTCTTGCTGTCTCCCTATTCTAACGAAATCGCTCTCGGCATCTCCCGACTTTGACTGCCTGTACCGCACGAAACCCATGGCTTGGTTGCCATTGAGAACCTGTCTGCCGGGTTTGAGGTGTATGTGCAGATTGCCCCAGTTATCGTCGTAGTCAAGCTGCTTGTCAACTGTGACCTCCAGTCCGCCAATTGCATCCACAGCTTTCTCGAATGTATTAAAGTCTATCAGCACATAGTTTTCCGGATAGACGCCAAGAAACTCCTCTAATGTTTGACAGGTTAAGCTTGGGCCGCCGAGCGCGTTTGCATAGCTTATTCTTCGTTTGCCCCTATGGCCTGGAATGTGTACTAGGGTATCGCGGGGAATTGAAAGTATGTTAATCTTGTGGTTGCGGAAATCAGCATGCACCAACAACATGGCGTCCGTCCTACCACGTGTGTTTACGATGCGTCCATGTCTATCTCTGTCTACATCCCGCCCAAGCAAAAGAATGTTGACTTCATCCTTGCCGGGAAAGGCTTCCGCCGGTGAATAATTATGTGAGAGCGCCACTTGTATGGCGTCGTGCACAGTTTGAGAGGAGGAATAATAGTAAAAAAGGGTGCCAGTTATTGAAAAAACTAAGAAAAGGAAAAGAAAGATAAATGCTCTAATTATTTTGCGAACACCGCGTGGGGATTTTCGTATCCGGTTGGCTTTAGGTTGAGTTTGCATTTTGCCCATTCGCGTCGAAAACTTTTTGTGTTTACCGAATTAGGGCGGTTTGTTAACCCTCAAAATATAACAAAACGAGATCAAAACAAGCAGTCTCCATATTATAACTAGCGGTCTATTTCTAGTCAACCAAACAATCGTTCTAAAATAATTTTCTCTTTGTCCATTACAGGGTAGTGGTGATTGGTATGGATATTCTTGCAGTTGGTGATATGCATGGAAATCTCAATGTTGTTCTTAAGGCCCTGGAGCAATCTAAGGTTGACCTTCTTGTTTCTACCGGTGACTGGGGTGATCCCAATCAAGTAGACGAAGGAATTTTTCAAGCCATCGTAGCTCGTGTTCCTGTGCTAACAGTTTATGGTAATCATGATTATGTGGACCTGCTTCGGAACGCCAAGAACCAAGACGGCAGCCTAGTGTTGCTTTCACAAGGCGAAGTTCGCGAGTTTGGCGGCTTAAGGTTTGTTGGCATAAGTGGAATCTGGGCAAAATCTCATCGCAAGCCACACTACGTAACCGATGAGGATGTTAGGCAAATTGCCGAGCATGTTGCTCATGAACATGAACACGTTGACGTAATGATTACGCACGGATGTGCAATTGGTCTCGCGGACGAGGTGCCAGGTGGCGGGCATGGCGGCCAGCGGTGTTTTCTTGAAGCCTTTCGCCAAATATCACCCCGCCTCTATTTATGCGGCCATCTCCATCTTCCCCAGAAGCGGGTTCTAAAAGATGGTCGGACAATTATTAATGTTGGCTATGGCGGAGAAGGTGATTACTGGATTGTAAGTTTTAAAGACCAAACAATTGATGCTTATCATTATAAGATTTGATGCTTTGAACTTTACGTAATTCGTGCGAATAGAAAAGTAATATAAGCGATTCACTAAAGGTGTACAATGGCGAACACGCTCTTGATAAATCCAAGCGAGCTCAATTTACTTCATACTCTTACCCCTGGTCAAGCTTTCCGCTGGAGAATGGATGCTGATGGGAGATGGACGGGGGTTGTTCGCGGCCGCATTATGCGAATCTGGCAAGAGGAAACCGAGGTCAAATATGAAATTTTCCCGAATGCCAGCGATGAGGACTTACTTTGTCGTTATTTTCGATTGGAAGTATGCCTTGCGCGTTTATATGCCGATTTTATCCGTGCAGACGAGCGTCTAAAGAAAATTATTGAACGGTTCAAAGGTCTTAGAGTGCTGCAACAAGAGCCCGAGGAGACGCTTTTTTCTTATATATGTTCAACTGCAAACTCAATCTCTCGCATTGTAAGTGCAATTGAGGCGATTTCTAGCAGGTATGGTGAGAGAATTGCTAATCTTGATGGAGTTGATTACTATTCTTTCCCATCAGCTGAAGCTATTGCGCGTGCAGACCCTAATGAGCTTGCCGAAATCGCTGGGTTGGGCTTCAGAGCAGCGAATCTCCATTCGGTGGCAAGACAGATTCTAGACAGGCCGAATGGATGGCTAAATTCTCTTAAAGAAGCAAGTTACGAAGAGGCGCGCCGGGAGCTTCTCGCCATCAGGGGTGTGGGGTTGAAGATTGCGGATTGCGTTCTTCTTTTCTCATTGGGTAAGGACCAAGCTTTCCCTGTGGACACCCATATCTACAACGTTGCTGTGAAGTACTACATGCTAGAACTGCGGGGCAAGTCTCTAACTCCGCGCATCTATCAGCACATTGTGGATTATTTTCAAGCGAAATTTGGGGCATTTGCCGGATGGGCACAGGAATATCTTTACTATGATGATCTCATATCCGAGCGTCCTCAGAAATAATGGTTCTAAACGGGCCATTTAAGGTGTCTTTGCATAAAGTTAATTAGACTGCTTGTCAGTGGGCGAAGAAGTCCGTTCTGGCGTCACGATTGTAATTGTTTGGGTCTTGGAATCCCACGTTACAACTGCACCGAGTGTTTCAGCTAAAAACCTGAGCGGCACCATTGCCCTGCCTCGGTAAATAACTACTGGAACATCGAGCGTAAGGATTTGTCCGTCTACCTTGGCATGGGCATCTCCGATGTGCAGCCAGATAACCTGCTTATCCTTGCGGATAAATACTCTGCGTTCACGTGGAAACCAGCCTATTTCAGCGTTGAATGCTTCAAATACGCTACGGACAGGGACGAGAGTTCGGCCGTTTATACTTATTGGTGGAACGTCGGTTCGAACCACTGCCTTGTCAACGGTGATGGTCACGCGCTCTTTAACCACAATTTTAGCTTGAGGCAGTAGGTAATTGTTTATTAGCAAAACAAGCGCTGTAATAATGAGCAAGGTGTTTTTTCTATTCATTGGAGTTTCCTCTTTAAAACCTGTCAATTTCTTACCCCTGTGTCGTTTTTTGTTATTCAAAAATTTTTGCGTCCATGCTTTTAAAGGTAATTTTTGCCTGGCTTGCGAACAATAATAAAATTGTGTGGGGTGCGAGAAAGACGCATCCCATTGGTTAGTTAGTATGACGTTGAATTTGCCAATAATAGAAGGTCCAGAGCCCCAGGCTGGTTTTATAAATCGACTAGCAGCGGCATTTGCAGAGGAAAACCTTATCCTTGCGTGCTGGCTTCACGGCTCCTTTGGAGCAGGCAGTGCAGATAAATTTTCTGACATTGATGTGGCTGTTGCTGTTGATGACGACAAGTTCTACCACGCGTTCCAAAGCGCCAAACGGATTGCAACTTCCATTGGGGAATGCGTTGTGGCTTGGGAAAGCCCGAAGGACATCAACGGAGCCGGCTTTACCGCGTTTTATGAGGACTGCAATTTTCTAGATGTAAAGGTCTACCGTGCCTCAAGAATGCCCCACATTTGCGTAAAATCGCCAGTGAAGGTTTTATTTGACCGCAAGCGTCTTGTGCACTTCTCATACGAGCCAAAAGAGGAGGAAAACCTTGGCGCGCCTCTTTCTGAGCACGTCTGGTGGAAAATGGTTTACTTCTGGATATGTGTTTATTCTGCGGTTAGGTTCTTAAAACGTGAAGATTATTGGTACGCAGCCGGAATGATAAGTGCTATTCGTGGCACCTTGGCTCAGCTGTTCTGGCTTTGGACCAGGCCGGATGAAATGACTGATATGTCTTTTGTAGTATGGGGTATCGTGCGCAGAGATTTAGAAGATAATCTCGTTTCTGAGCTTGCGTCTACTGTCTCGGATGCCGAAAAAAAGGAGATGGTTGACACCCTTGGACGGCTCATTGATCTTTTCCATCGTTATGGACAACGCATTGCTGAAGATACCGGATCGCAATACCCCGAGAAACTTGTTGATGTCATAACCGATTTTTATCGGCGTGAGTGCCTTAAAAATGCTATAATATCATCATGTCCGCCGACTTGATGATATCTCAAATTGCCGCTAAACCAAAAGTCGAGCTACATCGGCATTTGGAGGGTTCAATACGACCCACAACAATAGCCGAACTTGGCAGAAAACATAGGCTACCCCTTCCAACTTATGACCCCGATGAAATACGATCTCTTATCCAGTTTTCTAAGCCAGCAAAAAACCTCAGGGAATTTCTCAATCCATTTGTTAAAGTTATAAGACACTGCTTTGTTAATAAAGAGGCAATTGCACGTATAACATTTGAGGTTATCGAGGATGCCTCGCTGGATAATATAACCTATGTTGAGCTTAGATTCAGCCCTGAATGTATGGCTATCACGCACACCCTCTCCATGTCTGAGGTCATGGACGGTATTATTGAGGGTGTCCAAGTGGCTACTCGACGGTTTCCCATAACGGTTGGCTTGATAGTAAGTGTGAATCGCCCGCCAGGAAACTCTCTAATCTGGCCAACACCAATGGAGGTAGCCAAGCTTGCAGTAAGATATGCCGATAGGGGAGTGGTAGGTTTCGATTTATCGGGTTTGGAGGCTGAATGTCCACCATCGCGTTTTGCAAAAGAGTTTCAATTAATTCGGGAGGCGGGCCTGGGTGTTACAGTGCATGCAGGTGAAGACTCGGGTCCAGAAAGCATTCGCGAGGCAATTGAAATTCTCGGTGCAGTTCGTATCGGACACGGAGTTCGAATAGTACGCGACCCAAATGTTTTGGAAATTGCATTAGCCCAAGGAGTATGTTTTGAGCTTTGTCCGACAAGTAATGTGCTTACCCGCGCAGTTGATTCTCTCGATAATCACCCGATTAGAATGCTTTATGATTTAGGTATGCAGGTTACTGTGAATACCGATGACCCCACTGTATGTGGGGTAACATTGACGAACGAATATTTGCTTTTAACCGAGAAGTTTGGCATGGATTTGAATGATATTGACCGACTTATTGAGAATGCTCGCAAAGCAAGCTTTGGAGGTTTGCGATAGTGATGAAGATGCCGCTCGGAGTGTCAACCTGGTGCTTCAATGATTTAGCCTCACGACAAGTTAGAGCTGTTCTTGATGGTGGTGAGCAGTCTTCGCCCGAAGATCTCCCCTATGTGCGCGCGTATTTCCGCGAATTGGTTGAGGTGGTTCATAATTCCAGCATTCAAACTCTCGAGCTTTGGTACAGCGATGTCTTGGGTGATGAGGATGTTGCGGCTAGTATAAACCGCCTCTCCGAGCATGGCAAAATCTCCTCGATGCATGCTCCATTTGGTCCTATGCGGGACCTGGGGTCATTAGACGATGATGTCAGGCGCAGAGGAATTGAGGGATGCAAATGGGCTGCCAATTTGTTGAATCTTTTTGGAGGCAAGACTTTGGTTATCCATGGGGGTTCTGCGGCAAAAGATGCCGCTCAAAAACCTGAGCGGATAAAATACAGCGCCCAGAGCATTGCGGAGATTGCAGATTTTTGCAAAGGTTTAAACATCGAGGTAGCAGTCGAAATGCTTACAAATCTAGCTGTTGGGAGCAGTGCTTCGGAGCTGCTGAGCATCTTGCAAATGATTAACCGTTCCAACGTGGGCGTTTGCCTTGATGTAAATCATGTTTTTCCTGTGGATGAAATTATCCCATCGGTATATGCATTGGGGAAAAACTTAATTACCCTTCATATCTCAGATTATGACGGCAAAGAAGAAAAACACTGGCTGCCAGGCATGGGGATAATTGATTGGAAAACCTTTATTAAAGCACTTCACGAAGTTGGTTATGCCGGGCCTTTTATGTATGAGACACGCTTTGAAGCGGCAAGCCTTTGCGAAGCGGCGTCAGTGCTTGAGGAAAATTATAAAATGCTGATGGCCTCAGCAGGATTAAACATTGGCTGAAGCCATCAGCGCAGGCTTTTTGGCAGCAAACTTTGTTATAACCTGCCCACATTATTTCGATTCAACAAGCTTCTTCGCCTTATCAGCAAGATGTTCTGCACATAGGCCAAATACTTGCATGAGTTCCCAAGGTTGTCCTGATTCGCCGAACTTGTCTTGAACTCCTATCATATCAAATGCTATCGGCTTTTCGGTGTTTTTCAATAGGATTCCTGCTACGATGTTTCCGAAGCCGCCGACTTGATGCTCTTCTGCAGTGAGAACAGCGCCGGTTTCATTTGCCGCACGGATGATAGCATCTTTGTCTATTGGCTTGACTGTGTGAACATTTAGAACCCTTGTTTCCATGCCAAACTCTTCCTTGAGTATCCATGCCGCACGCATTGCCTCAGGAACCATAGGGCCACATGCAATAATGGCAATATCCTCGTTCTCGTTCTTATATTCGGATGCTAAAATGGTTTCGAAGGCATCAACGAAATTAGGTTTTGCGCCTCGGTAGCGAATTACGTTGGCTTTCCCAAAAACGAAAGGCGTTTCGAAAGTGCTAATTATCGGCGTTGCCTCTCTTGCATAGCGAATATAAACCGGGCCAACAACGTCTAGGATTCCAATCTTGGTTGCTCGTTCGGTTTCTATGGAATCGGCTGGCACAATCAGGTTCATGTTCGGGAGAATTGCCATAAGGCTGATTTCCTCAAGCGCTTGGTGAGTTGCACCGTCTGGCCCAACTGAGATTCCACCATGTGCGCCTGCAATTTTCACGTTGAGATTCGCATAACAAATAGTCGTGCGAATCTGGTCCCATGCCCGGCCAGCAGCGAATACCCCGTAGGTGCCAGTAATGGGAATTTTTCCCTCCTTTGCAAGGCCACCTGCAACTGCCATCATGTTTTGTTCGGCAATGCCAACGCTGAAGACTCGGTTTTTGCGCTCGGGGTTATTTTCCTCGAAGGCAGTAATACGAATCGAAGCTGATATATCGGCGTGAATTGTAACAATCCTTGGGTCATCGCCAATTTTTGCAAGTCCTTTGCCAAAGCCCATGCGAGTTGGTTCCATTTCAACTTGCATTTCGTTGCTGGAGTTCCACCAGTAATCGCGCTTGAATTTAGGCAGTTTTGATTTTGCATTTTCCGCAGCGCGTTTGGCATGGGCTGAGGCGTAGTCGAGCAACTCCTTGATTCTTTCATCTGTCAGCCCGGGGAATCTTAGTTCCTCAATTGCCTTTTCGAATTGTTCTTTCTTAGGGGCTATGCCATGCCAGCCCGCTTCATTCTCCATGAATGAAACGCCCTTGCCCTTAATCGTGTCGCCAATTACTATTGTTGGTTTGCCCTTGATTGTTTTTGCTTCCTCAAATGCCGTTGCGATTTGAGCAATATCGTGACCATCTATCTCTATAACGTGCCAGCCAAAAGCCCGATACTTGTCGGCAATTGGCTCAATGTTCATGACATCCTTCGTCCAGCCATCAATTTGAAGCTTGTTTTTGTCGAGAATTCCGCAGAGATTATCTAGCTTGAATTGGCTAGCCGACATGGCGGCTTCCCATATGCTTCCTTCTTGCTGTTCGCCATCACCCATTATGCAATAGATTCGGTGTGACTGGCCGTTCAGTTTCGCGGCGAGGGCCGCACCAACTGCAACACCCAGCCCCTGCCCAAGCGAACCGCTTGAGATTTCAACGCCGCAGAGTTCCAGCATATTCGGATGCCCTTGGAATGGGCTTCCAAGCTGTCGGAGGCGCATAGCTTCCTCGATTGGGAAGTATCCAGCTCGCGCGAGGGCTACATACAACGCTGGCGCTTTGTGACCGGTTGACCAAAATACTCGGTCCCTACCTTCCCAATATGGATCCTCCGGCTTGTGGTTTAGAGTGTGGAAATAAAGAACGGTAACGAAGTCGATTATTGATAACGTTCCGCCCGGATGCCCAGACCCGGCAGCATATATGGAAATAAGGTTGTAGGCTCGAAGTTCCTTAGCAATTGCTTCTAGCCTCTGTACTTCCTCTTCGGAAATCACCGATTGCTTAACAGCCATTTGTCCTCCTCAAAGTTGCCAGATTTTGATTGTTTTTTTAATAAGTTGAAATATCGGCTACCAGTTATCTATAACACACTTAGTAACTAAAAGCCGAAACACTATCCTTATTTTAGTTATTCTTGGCTTTTAGTCAAATACCCTCCTGCTGAAAGTTTCAGAATAAAAACTGGTATTGACATATCGCTTAAAGCATGCTAAAAAAATAACAAATGAAGTACCCACCTCACGCTTCCCTTGTTGCTTCCCGTGCGTGTAGCTAGGGGGTTAATTTTTATGGGAAAATCCCGTAATCAGGCAATTCAGGGCGAGCTCTTTAAACCTTTTTTCTGGCTACTCGCGGCAATTTTACTTTTTATCCTTTATGCACCAGCCTTCGGACAATTAGAAGTTGTCCTTGCTCCGCCTCCTGAACCTAACGTGAAGCCTATAATTGTGCATCCGTTGGAAGCAGATAGCGATTTTGACAAGATAGGGGATAGCATCCAAAAGCGAATTCGCGAAATCCATAACGCAATTGCTCTCACGCCTGACCCCCTTCGCAAAGCATTACTTAAAAAGCAACTGGATGTACCCGTCCGGGTTGAGTTGATATTTAATCGCCAAATTACGCAGAAGCAACTCGAAAATTTTATCGCTTTGGGCGGCAAAGTTGAACATATCTATCGGGCGGTTAGTTATGGTTGGACGGGAACAATGACGCTCGGTGCTGTCGAAATGCTTAAGGCTCAAATGGGCGACTCTTTGGTAGCCGTAATCGAAGACCAACCAGTTGAACTTCACCTTGATGAGGCGACCCGGACGGGCAGGGTGCGTCCTATTTGGGCTCCAGGATTCGCCGGCAATTCCTCAGGATATTCGGGCAACAGTGGGACGACAATTGCTGTCCTGGATACGGGAATAGATGCATCGCATACCGATCTATCAGGCAGAATGCAGTACTGGAAGGACTGGACAAGTGATAATGAACCCAATCCTATTGATCATGGCGCCCACGGAACTCACGTTGCTGGAATCGCTCTAGGAACCGGCGGCGCAGGCGGGTCTTCAACGTCAGTACTATACTATACCGACAGCGGCGATATGTCTGAATTAACCAGTGGCTATTTCTATCCATCGCCAATACATATCCCTAGCGGGTTGTATACTACATTCACAAGCACAGCGACTTGGGTCGGTGACAAAACTACGAGTTTATATGGTTTATACCGCGCGAATGGCTCTACTGGAAGCTATTCTGCGTTAAGTAGCGCTTCGAGCGGAAGTTCGCCGCTTACCGAGACTAACACATTTACCTCCTCGTCACAATATCAGTATACTGCTGCCTTAATTCAAAACGTATCCAAGAGCGTTGGAAGATATGCGGTGGCGAACTTAGTGACTTATTCTGGAATTGGGGATGGATTCAATACATTTCGAGGTGTTGCCCCCGGATGCCGCTGGGCAGGATTGAAAGTATTTAAAAACGATGGTACAGGTTCAACAACGGATATTGGTGAGGCTCTGGACGACGTTGTTTCTAAGAGGGTAACTCACAAAATCAAAGTTGCCAATATGAGCTTGGGGGTCTACGGGAGCCCAGGTCTAAATACTACTCTGCGGGCAAAAACTAATACGGCTGTCAACAATGGAATAGTGATTGTTTGTTCAGCTGGCAATGATGGACCGGGCACCGGTGCGGCAAATCAGATTGATGACCCAGGCAGAGCCGCGCTTGCGATAACCGTGGCGGCGAGTAATGACATCAATGAGCTTACGCAGTATACGAGCAGTGGTTTTAGTTCGCCTGGCGCAGACGAGGATTATAAACCCGATGTCATGGCACCAGGTGGGTCCTACTACTATTCGCTCATACTTTCTGCTGATACAAACAATTCAGATGCCGAAATCTCTTCGTTTGCCGATGTGCAAGCAAATGACTACTGCAACATGGCAGGAACTTCTATGTCATCACCGTTCGTTGCGGGGGCGGCGGCGTTAGTAATTCAAGCGCTTGAGGAAAATGGTCTCGTTTGGAATTTCAATTCAAATGCTCATCCTTTGTTGGTGAAGATGCTCTTGTGCGCGACATGCACAGAGTCAAATGCAAATCGTGAAGTCAATTCTGGCACGAACCCAACGCTTGGGCGTGCGACAGCTCCCAAGGACCTATTTGAAGGGTTCGGTCTTATAAATCCTGATGCTGCAGTTGAGGCCGTGAAATTGGTTTATGACGGCTCAATAATCACCGGTTCAACTACTGGAGGGTATTACGATAGAAGAGCTTGGGCCAGAAAGGTCAATTTGGTTTCAGGTGTACAGTTTGCGGTTAACCTGGATGTTCCTTCTACAGGTGATTTTGACCTTTATCTCTATTCGGGGACACCAGATAGTAAAGGAAACCCTGTGATTCACGCCTACAGTACCAACGGAGGAAACGGCGTAGATGAAGCGATTAGCTATACACCTTCTGCAAGCGAAATCGGTTATCTGGTTATCAAGCGTGTAAGCGGTAGCGGAACGTGGAATTTATCGCCTCTAGATACTACGCCGCCCACCACACCAGTGGTAACCGATGATGGCGCTTTCACCACAAGCACAACCACTATCCATGCAACTTGGGTGGCATCGGATTCTGAGTCTGGCATTGTCGAGTACCAATATGCCATTAGCACAACTAAGTTTGAGTCGGGTATAATCCCAAACGGCGGCTGGGTAAGCGTCGGCACTCAGCAAAGTGGAACACGTAATGACCTTTCTCTTTCTTATGGACAGGTTTATTACGTGCTCGTGAAAGCCAAAAATGGCGCCGGCCTCTGGAGCGAAATAGGAGTTTCCGACGGCATAACGGTCGTTCAAAATACCCCAATGACCATAGGCGGCGCAAAGCTCCTGCCGAATGGCGCCACTGTTGGATTGAATTACAAGGTAGTTACTGCAGTTTTTGCCGATTGCTTCTACATCGAAGAAGAAAGCAAAGCAGCCGGCATTCGTGTTACTCCTATTGAAATGCCAGAAGGAATTTCGGCAGGGAAGCTTATAAATGTCGGCGGAACAATGCAGACAATTGGCAGCGAGAGACACATAAATGGGGCAACCGCTACAATTGGGGCTTCTTGCCCTATAGAATCCCTCTTGCTTATCAACCGCGCTGTGGGAGGCGAGCCTTGGAATTACAACGAAGTTACGGGAGCTGGGCAGGCAGGTATTGACGGTGCATGCGGACTTAACAATATAGGACTCCTTATCTGTACAACCGGCCGCGTAACCTACGTTGAGGGAACGGATTTTTGGCTGGATGACGGCTCTCAAGTTACTGGTGACTCTGGACATGAGGGAATAAGGGTTTCTGCTATTGGCTTTGCGAATTTCCCATCATTGAACAATTATGTGAAGGTTACCGGTATTAGTTCATGCATACAGTCGGGGTCGAATCTCTGCCCGCTTATTCGAGCAACTGACTTGGTAATAATTCAGTAGCAGCATTTTAAGTTTAGTCGAACTCTTGCTTGTTTATGTTTCTCTGGCGCTCTATTTTTATTAGACATGCAGGAGGATGCGGAGGGTATAAAAAGCTGTCTTTAACGGCTTAGGGGATCTTCGCCAAGTTTGCAAAAAGCTGGCTGCTTGTTTGAATCTCTTAGCTTTGAACTTCAGCCCTAGAAACTGTTTTAGCACCACATCACATTGACACCATTTGTCCCCTGTTCGTATAATATGCGAGCCGATTATGGGATTGAGATACCTATGCCTGGGGCATTTTCCATTACAAACGGAAAGTCCACGCTAATATTTGAGCCAGATGGTGAATGGTTCGTTCCAAAGCTGTACCTGGAGCGTTCAGGACAGCTTGTGATGGCGATGTCTGCGCCGAGTTTCTTGACCTTATGGGCAGAAGACATCGTGGCTCCTGCCCGCATTATTAAGGTTTTGGGGCAAGAACAGCTAGAATTCGAAGGAGAGTTTCCAGGCCTCCCTGATTGGCATCTAACGGGCAGTGTCGTTCCAGCTGGCGACCAGGCGCCGAGATTCGACTGGCAAATTCGGGTTGCCTACATTGGCGACAATGCGCAGGAATGCCGTCTAAGAGTGCGCTTCGAAGTTTGCGATGCCGGCGTTCCCCGTTGGATGGTGCCTGCGATGTTCTATAAGCATAACAGGCCCGAAAATTGCGTGCGAAAATATCCCCGCTATTCATACGAAGAAAATCGCCCCGAGGATTTTATATCTAGCTATTGGGCATTTAGGTCGGATCGCTCGTCATGTCCGTCGGTTTTCTGTTGGACAGACAACTTCACAACATGTCTGGCAACGAGTGAGATGTTCAGTCACGGGCAGAGTGGGATTGGCTTCGTGGGCACACAAGGAGAGATTGCATTGATGCTCAACTTTCCGTATGCCGAAGAGCCTGTGAAATATAGCTCGTGCCGCGAGGATGGAAATGCGCCTGAAGTACTTACAATCCCCATAATGCCGGCCGAACGCGTTTCTTTTGGGTTTAGCACCTACGTTGACGAGCGCGACCTACATGCCTACAATGGCTTGATTCGCGATATTTACAATGAATCTGAGGATGAAACCAGTCCCTGGCTAACGAAGCTTGAGGCCGAGGAACTTCTAGCATATGGCCTTTATCGCTGGCACTATGATGCCGAACAAAGCGTTCTTTATGAAACCTGCGCTTTCGATAGCTACTTTGGGAAAGGCAAAAGCCAAGTTGACAGGCCACACATGCACGTTGCCTGGGTAAGCGGGGCTCCATATGCCTATGTCCTTTGGCGATATGGGCAAGATAAAGGGATAAAAGAGTATGCCGAGGCAGGGCTTTCGGTGCTCGACAAGATAGCCAATGAAGGAATTTCTCCGTGTGGTCTCTTTTGGCCTGAATGGACACAAGAGCGAGGTTGGGGAACCGGCTGGAACCCAAATCCTAATTGGATACAAGCTCGTACGGTCAGCGAAGCCACATGGTTTTTCCTCCAAGCGCTTGAGGATGCAAAAGAAGCTCATGAAAATTGGGCGTCAGCTGTTCGGAGCAACCTCGACGTCGCTCTCAGGGTCCAACGAGCAGACGGGAACTTTGGCTCCTACTATAACGTAAAGACGGGTGAAGTAGAAGAATGGGATGGCGCTGGAGGATTGATGTGGATTCCTGCGCTTCTTGCTGGCTCAAGATATTTTGGCAATGACGCATATGCCGATGCTGGAATACGGGCCGGTGAATATTATTCGAAATTTGTGGAAGACGAATATATTTATGGAGCGCCGGAGGACGTGCACCTCACACCTACTTCAGAGGATGGCTACAACGCATTGATTGCCTATCTCCATTTGTACGAGACTACCAGGGATAACCGATGGCTGGAGCTTGCCAAGCGTGCTGCTGATTGGGTAGCCACTTTTCGATGGGTCTACAATACGGTTTTCTCGCAAGAAACAATTCTAGGTAGATATAATTTTCGCACAATGGGCGGAGATATTGCGTCCCCATCAAACAACCATATTCACAACTACGGCTTGATATGTCATCCCGAGATGCTGCGCCTGTGGTCATATACAGGCGATACCTACTATCTTAGCAGGGCGGCAGACCATCTTGCATGCTTCCATCAGTTTATTGCACGCGAGGATGGAGACTTCAATGCAAGAAAAGGAATGATAACCGAACAATGGTTCCACACCGACTGGACGCATCCCAAGGGCTCAATGCTTCAGCTTGCCCATTGTTGGTGTGCAGGTTTG